>JADZDZ010000245.1 GCA_020850785.1 Candidatus Sumerlaeota bacterium
GAAAAGCGGAAGCGCACGACGCCGCTTGCGCTTCTTGTTTCTCTGGATGGGACGAGGGAGAAACACAATCACATCCGCGGGCGTGAAAGCGCCTGGGACGCGGCCACTGCAACGCTGCGTGCGCTGGCTCCCCGGCGGAGGGAACTGCGTCTTTCAATCGCGGTGAACCAGACGATCGTTGATGCGGACGGCGCGGAGGAGCATCGCCGTCTTGGCGAACTGCTGCGGGAGTGGAAAATCGATCACAACGCCGTGATTGCCTACAAGGACAGCGCAACCTACAGCCTGATTCGTGAACGCGAAGTCGCGCCCTCCTCGGCGGGGGAGTACACAACCTGGGGCGAGTTTCCGCGCGAGCAACTGACCGCGCTGCTTGATCGGCTTGAGCACGATGCGAAAAATCTTCCCATCGCAAGTCGCATCGCAAAGCGCTACTACCTGCGCGGCATCAGAAACCGTCTTCTGCACCATCGCGGCGATCCGAATCCCCGGTGCACGGCGCTCAATGCCACGCTGCGCATGTATCCCAACGGAGACGTTCCCACCTGCCAGTTCAACAGCCGCATTGCGGGGAACCTGCGCGCGCAAACCTTCCAGGAAATCTGGAACAGCGACGTGATGCGCGCCCGGCGCGAATGGGTGCGCAAGTGCCCCGGTTGCTGGGCGGAATGCGAAGTCCTGCCCAATGCGATCTACAGTGGGAGCATCCTCAAATGACAGCGAATTCCGGCAAAGCTGTGTGATTGAATGGTGGAGGTAAGCGGATTCGAACCGCTGACACCCAGACTGCCAGCCTGGTGCTCTACCAACTGAGCTATACCCCCACAGCGGCGGGTAGTAACGGGCCAAGCCCTCTGGCAGTCAAGCGCGAAAATTGCGATTTACAGGAACGCGGGCACTTCGCTGCGGACGCCAAAACCGACGATGGTGATGTCATCCGCCTGCGCCTTCCCCGTGGAGAACTGTTCCACGGTTGCGCGCAGCGTGCGGACGCTTTCGGCAACCGTCGTCGTGTGTGTCGTGGTCAGCGCGGCCATGATGCGTTCCAGGCCGAACTCCTCGCCCGCCAGATTGGTTGATTCGTCCACCCCGTCGGTGAACAGGATGATGTGGTCTCCGGGCTCCAGTTGGACAACGGCCTCCTCATACTCCACTGAGGGAAGAATCCCCACGGCGGGTCCGCAAATGTCCGTCACCGCCTCCACCTGACCACTTGCGCGAACGACCACCAACGGAGGATGTCCCGCACGGATGAACTGGAACTGCATCGATTCCTTGTCGAGGATTCCATAGATCATCGTGAAATACTGATTGGTATCCAGGCTCATCTGGAACCGTTCGTTCATGGTTGCAGCAGCGCGTGCCGGCGAAGCGACCTCCACGCCATTTGGTCCCGATCGCATGAGCGCACCGGAACCGTCCGTTGCCGCAGTCAGGGATCGGCTGAGCGCCATCGAAAGCAATGCTGCGGGAATTCCATGGCCGGACACATCGAGAATATAGATGCCAAGCCGGTTTTCATCAAGCTTCACGAAGTTGAACATGTCGCCCGCAACTTCGTCGCAGGAATCGAAGAACCAGTCGAATTCCATCTGAGGAACGGCAGGCGCCTCCCGCGGCAGGCGCGCCTTCTGAATCTTCGCGGCCATGCGAAGGTCTTCCTTGATGCGATTGTGCGCCTCCGCCAACTCGCGCGCGGCGGTGCGTGCCTCATCCTCGACCTTCTTGCGCTCAATCGCCGTGGCGATTTGTGAGGACACGAAATTCATCATCTGAAGTTCGTTGTCCGTGAAGTGCCCGGAGTCCGTGTAGCTCTGCAGCACCACCGCCCCGATCACCTTTCCATTCGAAATCAACGGCACGCCGAGCCAGTTCTTCGCAAGCTTGCCGAGCAATTCCACCTCGCCCGACGCGTATATACGCGTGATTCCCTGTTCATCCAGCAGGAGCGGCTTGCCCGTGCGAAGCACAACCCCCGTCAGCCCTTTTCCAACGGGGCGTTCGGGAAGATTCAGTGTTTCCTCGCGATTTTCCCGCGCATAGGGGAAGGAGATGGTCTTTTTCTGTTCGTCATGGAGAGCGATGTAAAAGTTTGTCGTGTCGATGATGGTGCCAAGCGCTTGCTGGAGCACCACGAAAAAAGCCTGCAGGTCGCTCGTGGATTGCAGCGCCTGGCTTATCTCGTACAGCACCTGATTGATGCGCTCCATGCGCTTCTGCTCGGTCACATCCTGAAAGGTCCCGACGAATCCCGTCAGTGCACCCTCTGCGCCGTAGGTTGGCGCCCAGCGGATGTTCACCCACCGCACGACTCCGGTCGGGCGCTGCACACGGATTTCGCTGACGGCGCTGGTGGTGTCGAAGCGCGCAAAAATCCATTCCGTGCGGAAGGTTTCGCGCTCCTCCGGATGGATGCAGTCAATCCATCCCGCGCCGAGCGTTTGCTCGTAGCTCCTGCCAGTGATTTCCTGAAAGCTGCGATTTGTGTAGATGCAATTCCCCTTGGAATCCAACTGGAAGACGCCGATTGGCGATGAGGCACTGAGCGATCGGAAGCGTTCCTCGCGCTCCCGCAGTGCCGCGTCCGCCTGTCGTCGTTCTGTGATGTCGTGGACGATGGATTGGAACCCGGTCACTTCCTCGCCGTCCATGATCAACGTTGTCTTCTGCTCGATCCAGCGCGTCTGCTTGTCTTTGGTGATGATTGGGAATTCCATCTCCGATTCGCGCACCTTGTTTTCGCGCTGCTCACGATAGAACTGGCCAACCTGCTTCACCCAGTCCGGATCGACGAGTTTGCCGAATCGTTCGCCAATCAGTTCCTTTTCCTCGTAGCCCGTCAGCTTCATCACCTGGGGATTGAGGTAGGTGAAATTCCCCTTCAGGTCGACTGTATAGACAATGTCGC
>JADZDZ010000246.1 GCA_020850785.1 Candidatus Sumerlaeota bacterium
CACGGTGATTTCAAGGGGTGCGGATTTCATGGAAGCGTGGAAGCGGGTGGCGCCGTTCAAGTAATACTCCGCCGGGATAAAGCATGTCGTAGGGAACCAACATTCAACCGACAGGTAAATGACCCATGAGCCAATACGTGCCGCCGTCGCCGCAGGCGACGCAAAAAGCAGGACTGAGTGGATTAAAGATCGCGCTGATTATCGTCGCGGCGGTCGTGCTGGTCGTGATCGTTCCCTGCGTGGGAATCATGGTCGCGGTGGCGATACCGTCCTTTCTTAGGGCGCGCGAAATTTCGCGAAGGAACGCCTGTCAGGAGAACCTGTCCAGAGTGGACGGCGCAAAGCAGCAGTGGGCATTGGACAACAACCAGACATCGCCTTCAGACGCCCCCACCTGGGCGGAGCTGGTTGCGAATGGGAAGTACCTGCACAGTTCCCCGGTCTGCCCATCGGGGGGGACCTATCAACTGAATGACATGAGTGAGACCCCAAGCTGCTCCCTTTCCGCAGAACCGCCTTTCCCGCATGAATTTCCGGGAATGATTCAGATCAACGGCGCGGGACTTCAGCAGGACCTTTCCCCAGAATCCCCCTAACTGGTTGCCATTGCGGGACTGAAAAAGCCGTCGGAGCACGCAGCTTTCCCCACTCCCTTCCGTCTAACAGTGACAATGGAAGGAAATTCAGGTGAAGTTGGCTGCTCCCATGGCACAGTTTGAATCCACAACTCCTGACGCGAAGCTGGTGGCGGCCACGCTGGCCGGCGATGAGCAGGCGTTTCAGGAAATCGTGCGGCGTTACTCCGCGATGGTCTACGCGTTGGCGATGGCGCGGCTGCGTGATCATGAGGTCGCCGAAGACGTGACGCAGGAGGTCTTCCTGCGCGTCTACCTGCACATGGCGAAGCTGGCGGAACCGCGATACCTTGGGACGTGGATCGGCCGCATCACGCGCAACCTTGCGGAGGATTGGCGGCGCCGCAGCCAGCGATCCTCCCACCTCCTTCCAACACTGAGCATGGACAATTCGGATATGGTCCTGAAGGAGGCCAATGTGAAGCCCGTGACGGAGCAGATGGACGACGCGAGGCGGGAGCAGTTGTTGAATGAGGCGATCCGCGATCTGCCGACGGACCAGCAGGAAATCGTGCTGCTGCATTTTGCGGAGGGATGGAATTATCGCGAGATCGCGGAGAAGCTGGAGAAGGACCCGACGACGGTGAGCCGCACGCTGAAGCGAACGCTGGAGGCGCTGCGGGCGAAGGTGGGTTCCGTGATCGACCATCCGCGACCGGTGCGGCCATCACCGGTGCGCACGGCGGCAATGGTCGCCGCGATCTCCGCGTTGTCGGTGGAGGCGAAGGCATCGCTGGTCGTGGCGACGGAATCAATCGTGTCGGCTTCCTCGCTCCCCGCGACAACAACAGGATCATCGGGGATTCTTGCGGGCGCCGTGCAATGGTTTCAACTGCTGTCGCTGGGGAAGAAAATCGCCGTGGTGGTGGCCTCCGCAACGGCCATCACGGGGGGCGCGGTGGTGGTGGAACAGACGATCGCTCCGTCACCGGCGCGCGCTTCGCAGGCCGTGGCAGTGGTGGCCGCCGCAGCGCCCACTGCGGCCACAGCGGCGCAATGGGACGTGAACGCCGCGGGGCTTGAGGGCCCCTGGGTTGCGGAAAGGGGAGGAGGAAAGCTCGTCATCCTGATCCACCGCGCGAATGACAAGTACGATGGCATCGTGTACAACGGGGCCAGCGCCCGTGGTCGAATCAAGCTGGTGAAGATTTCGCAGGAGGGAAGCGACGTCACCATTCACAGCGACAACTCCGTGGCGCGGTTCGAAGGGAAACGAACAACCGCCAGCACCATGACGGGGACGTACTACGAGTTCGGAAAAGGCTCTGAAGTGACGTTGACGCGGGAGGCGACAACGCCGCTGCAGCCGGCGCCACCAACGTACAAGGAAGTCGCCGTGAGCCCCGACAAACTGGATCGCTTCGTGGGGACCTACGCGGCCAATGCCACCCGCGGAATGAAGATCACGCGGGAAGGAAACAACCTTCAGTACGATGATCTCGTGTATGAAAAGTACACGTTGTATCCAACATCAGAGACGGCATTTTTCAGCAAGGAAGTGGACCTTGTGGTGGAATTCGCCAGCGACGCGAATGGCAACGTGACAACGGCAACCTGGATTGAGACTTTGCGCAACAAGCGCCAGACGATGCGAAAGCTGAATGAGCAGCAATTGCAGCGCTTCCGCACCGCGCTTCCACGCCAGCAGAATCCGGGAGCGCCGAAATGAAGCGCGCCATCGAATCATTGCTCTACATCGTGGTTTTCGTTGGTATCATTGCGGCCATGGCGCGCGTTTCCGGAGGGGAACAGACTGTTCGTGAGGGGGACCACCAACCCGCACTGTATCGCAAGTGGGAGACGACGATGACGCTGGATGGGGGCGACCAGGTGAGTCTCTTCATCGCGATGCATCATGATGATTTGGGAAGGACGGTCGTGATCTGCGACGTTCCCGAACTGGGAATCGAAGGGATGAAATCCAGCGATGCCGTTTTCGTCGATGGGCGGCTTGCCTTCCGCAACGAAATGGGCCGCTTCGAGGGGCGCGACATGGGAACCTTCATGGTGCTGGCGCTGGGGGAACTGGTTGATGGCCGCACGAAACCCGAACAGCAATTTTTCTGCGATGTTGTGGAGGGCTCCCAGCCATGAACCAGCGCAGCGGCTTCACGCTCATTGAGTTGCTGGTGGTGGTTGCGATCATCGCGATCCTGGCGGCGATCGCGGTGCCGAGTTTCCTGACGGCGCAGACGCGCGCGAAGGTTTCACGCGTGAAGGCGGACCTTCGCACGCTGGCGGGGGCGCTGGAGGCGTACATGGTGGACAATGGGCTTCCGCCACTGGACTACAAGGTGTCGCGCGGCGATCCGCAACTCGCCGGAATGGAACCGTCAACGTCGGGGATACTGCATCCCGGCTACGCGAAGGCGGGGGGAATTTGCCCCGGCCTGACGACGCCGGTTGCCTACATCCAAAACTGCTGGATCGACGATCCGTTCTCCAGCGCAGGGACCCCCTTCGACCAGCGCAAGTACAGCTACAATTGGTTCGCACCCAGTCCCCTTCGCGGCAACGAAGCGAACCCCGATTACCTGTTGCAGGAGTATGAACTATACTACGGCTACTGGCGGCTGGGGTCGATCGGGCCCGATCGCGATTTCTACAACAAGGCAAGCACGCCCTACGCTCCTTCGCGGAATTATGACCCGACCAATGGGACGACTTCTCTGGGGAATATCTGGCGGAGCCAAAAAGAAGGGGAGGTGGGGCACCGCCCGCCGCTGGACGTGATGATCGATCCTGAGTGAGGCGTTGTGGCGCGGAATCGCGTCCGATCACGGTTGCCGCAGGAATTGCTCCGTATTAGTGCTTCCAAAGCCGCAACGGAGCCAACATGGAAATCCTCATCGTCATCCTTCTTGCGATCACGCTGCTTGCGGTGATCGCCAACCTGATTCTGCTGGTCCGCAACTCCTCCCGCGCAGGGGGGGATCAAAACACGCAGGCGTTTGCGGAACTGGGACGAAAGCAGACAGAGGAGCTTGAACGCGTGCGGGGCGCCTTCGACGCCGCGTTGCGCGATGCGTCGCAACAATCGTTGAAGTCGCAGCACGAGGGCGCGATGCAGGTGGTGGAAAAATTGGAGGCGATGCGGAAGGACGTGTCGTCGGTGCTGGGCGACCGCTTCGAGGCGGTGCAGCGCAGCCTCGGCGGAACGCTGGGCGAGGCGCGCCAAAGTCAGGACGCGCGGCTGGACAAGGTGGATCAGTCGCTGACGGCGTTTTCCGACAAGTTCAACGCGCTGATCACGGAATTGCAGCGCAACCTGCTTCAGGCGGCGAAGCTGCATTCGGAGCAGCAGGCGGGCGCCGCAAGCGCGCAGCAGGAGTTGCTGACGAAGCGCCTGGATGCGCTGCGCGATTCCGCGGCGCAGTCCATGAAGGCTTTGCAGGAAAGCGTTGGAAGCCAGCTGACAACGATGCGCGGGGACAATGAGCAGAAACTGGAAAAAATCCGCGCCACCGTTGAGGAGAAGTTGCAATCGACGCTGGAGAAGCGGCTCGGCGATTCGTTCCGAACCGTCAGCGAGCGGCTGGAGAGCGTGCAAAAGGGGCTGGGGGAAATGCAGGCGCTGGCGACGGGCGTTGGCGATTTGAAGCGCGTGCTGAGCAACGTGAGTTCGCGCGGTGCGCTTGGCGAGGTGCAACTGGCGACGCTGCTGGAACAATTCCTCACGCCTGCGCAGTATCGAAAAAGCGTGGTCACAATTCCCGGAAGTTCGGAGCGTGTGGAATTCGCGATCTGCCTTCCGGGACAGAACGGCGATTCCGACTCCATTGTCTTCCTCCCCATTGATGCAAAATTCCCCATCGCGGATTATGAACGGTTGCAGGTTGCCTACGAGCAGGCGGACAAGGCTGCGGCGGAACAGTGCCGCAACGCGATTGAGAAGCGCCTTCGCATGGAGGCGGGAACGATTCGGCGAAAGTACGTCGCGCCACCCCACACGACGGATTTTGCGATGCTGTTTCTTCCCACGGAGGGACTCTACGCGGAGGCGATCCGAATGCCCGGCCTGATGGACGCATTGCAGCGCGACCATCGGGTGATCTTGGTGGGACCGACCACGCTGTACGCGGTGCTGAACAGCCTGCAAATGGGCTTCAGGACGCTGGCGATCGAGAAACGCAGCAGCGAGGTCTGGGAGGTGCTTTCCGCCGTGAAGACGGAGTTTGGCAAGTTCCAGGACGTGCTGGAAGCGGTGAAGAAAAGTCTGGACCAGGCCAGCAACCGCATCGGGGACACGGAGCGCCGCAGTCGGGCCATCACCCGAAAACTGCGGGGGGTGGAGGAAATGGAGGATACCAAGGCAAAAATGCTGCTGGGAACCGAGGAACAGGAGGATTTGGACAAGGATTGACAGCCCCTACGAAACGCACCATATTTTCCGCCGTGGACAGGGGCGTCCTTCCGAGGGTGGGAAATCAAAATCTGATTCCCTTTTTGCGGATTGACGCGCGCAGGGGGATGGACCATACACAGCATTATCCGGTGCTTAAACCAACGGATCGAATGAAATGGACAGGAGAGCTTGCATGATGAGGCCCAATGCGCAGAAATTGTTGAGGATTTTGGGGATACTAGGAGCTTGTGGCTGCTTGACCACGGTGGCTTTCGCACAGGATCCGCCAACATTCCGGCTCGACACTGCCACAATCACGGAAGGGCAGACGTCGGCTCAGGTCGGGTTGTACATTTCCGGAGGCGCCGCAAACACGGCGGCCTTCAACGTCACAATCGACGTAACGAATGGCGCCGGCAAGTTGAACGGCAATATCACGGGAACGAAGGACCCCGCGCTTGCCAGCTACACCTTCGTTGAAAACACCATCGGCAACCAGTACCGCGCGGTGCTCTACGCGCCAAACGGTTCCACCTTCTTCAACACAACGAGTGAAGTGAAGGTGGCGACGCTGACAATTCCGATCTCCCCCACGGCAACGGCGGGTGATATCGATCTGGTCATTGCCAACAAGTTTGACTCCGACGGCGTCACGGGCCTTACCGGCCTTGGCGATTCCGCCGGCAACTCAATCCATGGCGCCAATGAAATACCCACGGCAAACGGAAACCGCCAAATCACCAAAGTCGACGGCAAGGTCACCATTCAGGCGGCCACGCCGGGCACCACGATTCCGTTCTGCGGCTCGAACACCATGCCCAACGGCTGGCAGTTCGCACAGGTTCTTCCCATTGGTGACGCGGACCACCTGACCAACGTCCAGAACGTCAACGAAGGTCACCAGATCACGCTCAACACGAAGAACGCCTTCGGCTTCGTCCAGACAATCGACAGCGACGCAACCATCATCCCGTCGCCGGGCAACGGCCAGATTCTGCACTCAACCTGGACGGTTGGATCCAACCAGTCCTCCGCATTCAACACCATGACGATCCGCCTTCGTGCGGGCGCCCGCGATGCGTCTTTCACGCAGACGCACACCTATCAGGAAGGCAGCCCCGCCAATACGGCGCCGACCACGGTTCCGCTTAGCACAGATCCCGGGCCGAGGAATCTGGAACTGGTCTACTACTGCCCAGAGTCGATCACGAACAACGTGCCGACTGCGGCCAGCAACGGCATCATCCTCGCCTTCGACCTGTTGCAGTTCGGTGATTCCGGCACGAACGGCGCCGTCGGCGCGCGTTATGACCTGAAGAGCGTTACTTACTCGCCGCTCGACCCCGGCACGTTCACGGGCTCGCAGGACATTCTGGACCTGAACTTCGCCTCCGACACGCACGGCTTCACGCCG
>JADZDZ010000247.1 GCA_020850785.1 Candidatus Sumerlaeota bacterium
ATTTCCACGCCGAAGAAGCGGCGGCAGCCATCGGGGCAGGCGCTCGTCATTCAGGGGTGCGCGCTCCACAACCTGAAGGACGTGACGCTGGAAATTCCCACGGGGCTGATGATCGGAATCACCGGCGTCAGCGGCAGCGGGAAATCATCGCTGATCATGGAGACCCTGCTGCCGCTGCTGATGAATCATTGCTACAAGGCATCGCATCAGGTTGTCGGTCCCCACCGAAGTGTTTCCGGCCTTGAGCATTTTGATCGTTGCATCAACGTTGACCAGACGCCGATTGGGCGCACGCCGCGCAGCAATCCCGCAACCTACACGAAGTTGTTCGATCAAATTCGGGACCTGTTCGCGGTTACGACTGATGCGAAGATTCGCGGCTATACGAAGAGCCGCTTCTCATTCAACACGAAGGGTGGAAGGTGCGAGGAGTGTGGCGGTCAGGGGAGCGTGAAGGTGGAGATGAACTTCCTTCCCGATGTCTACGTGGAATGCGAAAGCTGCCACGGACGGCGCTACAATCAGGAAACGCTGGAGGTGAAGTACAACGGCAAGAGCATCGCCGATGTGCTGGAAATGACCGTGGACGAGGCGGTGTTGTTGTTCGAGAAGGCCCCGCTGATTGCGCGTCCGCTGCAAACGCTGCAGGACGTGGGGCTTGGCTACATTCATCTGGGGCAGTCCGCGCTGACGCTTTCCGGCGGCGAGGCGCAACGCATCAAGCTGGCCCGCGAGTTGTCCAAGAAAAACACGGGCCGTTCGATGTATATTCTGGACGAACCAACGACGGGGCTTCATTTCGCCGACGTGCACAAGCTGATCGAAGTGCTGAACAAACTGGTCGCGGCGGGATCAACGGTGCTGGTGATCGAACACAATCTGGACGTGATCAAAAGTTGTGATTGGTTGATCGACCTTGGGCCTGAAGGTGGCGAGCAGGGGGGCGAGATCATTGCGCAGGGCCCGCCGGAAGTGATCGCAAAGTCGAAGCAGAGCGAAACGGGGCGCTTCCTGAAACCGATGCTGGCGAAAAAATCCCGGAAATGATCCCGCTTGGGGGATCATCCCACGGTCATTTTCCCGCGTCCCACGCCATCCAACCGACCGTGTACAGAATCAGGAACGGCACGGTGGCAACGCCGCAGAAGATCAGCAGCAGGAGAAGGTAGATCGGCGACAGCAGTTTCTGAACCCCCGACGTTTCGAGCTGCTCGTTGTCGGATTCATCCTCGTCCTCCTCGAATTCCTCCTCATCATCGCGATAGGGAAGAACGTCGTCCTGCTGCTTGTCGTCGGGATTCGTCACGATTCAATGCGGCCACGAGCGACTTCGAGCACCGCGAGGGCGCTGTCGACGCGGTTGAACGGCGGCATGATGTAGGTGCCAAGAATCGTCGGCAGTGCCTGCTCCAGCGCCTCGCGCGCGATGTCGATGCCGCACAGCCGCGCGGACTCCTTGTCGTTGCAGGCCTGCAGGCGGTTGCGGATCGGCTCCGGCACGTGCATTCCGGGAACCTCCTTCGTCAGGAATTCCGCGTTCCGGAAACTTGCAAGCGGAAGAATGCCGAGAAGGATCGGCACGCGCAGGTGTTCCACGCGCGCATGGAAGCGTTCATAGAGCGAGAAGTCGTAGACGGGCTGTGTGAGGATATAATTCGCGCCCGCTTCGATCTTCATTTCAAGACGGCGGATTTCCAGATCGAGGTCGATCGCACCGGGGTTCGCGCCGGCGCCGAGGAAGAGCTTGGTCGCGTCCCCGCGCAGCGGATTTCCCGCCAGGTCCTTTCCGCTGTTCAGGTTTGCAGCGATGCGAAGCGCACCAATCGCGTCAACGTCGTACACTGCGGTCGCAAAAGGATAGTCGCCCAGCTTCGGCGGGTCGCCCGTGATCATCAGGATGTTGTGAATGCCGAGCGCGTTCGCGCCGATGAGGTCCGCCTGCATGCCGAGGATGTTGCGATCACGGCAGCAAAAATGCACGATCGGCTCGATCTGCGACACCTGATCGCGCAGCAGCATCGCCATGTCGATCGGTCCCATGCGTGCGGTGGCGCGGGGGCCGTCTGCGATGTTGATGCAATCCACCATGCCGGAGAGGGCTGCCTCGCGCGCGGCCTCGATGGACTTTGTCGCATCGGTGCCAACGGGCGGATCGATTTCAACGCTGACGACGAACTTATTGGCGCGAATCTTCGCGGCGAAGCGTGACGGCGTGTCGAAAACCTTCATCGCCATGGGTGCTGCAGGCGCGGCCTCGCTCGTCGTGATGCGAGTCGGTTGGCCGTTGTCCGTCGCCGGTGCTCCGGGCTGAAGCATCTTGATCGACGAATTGATGGCGCGAATGTGTTCCGGGTGGCAGCCGCTGGAACCGCCCACAAGCCTTGCGCCGCGGTTGATTCCCTTCCGCAGCAGTTCCATGAAATATTCCGGCGTTGCCATGTTCAGCAGCCGATCCTCGAAGGGGACGGGAAGGCCCGCGCCGGGAAGCAGCGCCAGCGGCTTTGCCGTGTGCGCGCGCACTGCGTCCAACACGTCGTTGAGCAGCGCGGGGCTGGTGCCATCGCTGAGGCCGACCACGTCTGCGGACATCGCATCGAAGGCGGTGCCTATTGCTTTCGCATCCGCACCAAGGCGCGTCTTTCCATCGGCGCCGACGTGAACCGTCCCCACGATGGGGAGCGTGGGCGCGATTTCCTTCGCAAGATCGCACAGCAGGTGCAGCGTCGGCAGGTGCGCGAAGGATTCGAGGAATAGAATATCAATGCCCCCCTCGATCAGTGCCTCCAACTGCCGGGTGTAGACGCTGCGGATTTTTTCGGCGGGGAATTCCCTGTCTTTCCCTTCCACCTCCTGGCCGGGGGGGCCAACGACGCCGCCAATCCACGCCTTGCCTTCCGCGGCTTCCCGCGCAAGGCGCACGCCCGCCAGGTTGATTTCGCGCACCTTGTCGCCAAGGCCGTGTTTCGCCAGCTTGAAGGCGTTCGCGCAAAAGGTGTTCGTCTCCAGCACCTGCGCGCCCGCACGGACGTACTCCAGATGGATGTTCTTGATCAGGTGCGGGCGTTCCAGATTCAGGTTTTCGAAGGACTGGTTGATGTAGATG
>JADZDZ010000248.1 GCA_020850785.1 Candidatus Sumerlaeota bacterium
AAGCGGCCGTCGATGGCGTGAACATGCGGCTGAAACTGTAGACATAATCGCTGGCAACGAGCGGATCGCCATTTTGCCACTTCGCATTCTGGCGCAGCTTGAACGTCCAGACGGTGAAGTCGGCGTTGTGCTCCCACGAGTCGGCGATTACGGGAATCGCGTTCGCCTTCGAATCGAGCAGGATCAGCCCCTCATTGAGCCCCTTCATGACGCGGCTGCCGGCGAGGCTTTCGTTCAGCACCGGATCCATGGATTCGGGCTCGACGGCGATATTGATGCGCAACGTCCTGTCCTGCGCCGTCGTAACCGTTGCCATCGTCAGAAACAGAAGTGCCGAGAAGAGCTTACGCATGAAAAAACCCCGCGTCAGAGTATGTGATGAGTGGACAGCAATCATGGGAAGCGAAAGGGGTCAACACGACACCGCGCGTCATTCCACGCGGCGTGCGCGCGTATAGTCCAGCCCCCCTGCGGCGTTGCGCACAATCCCCTTCACGTTCGTTTGAATCAGGATGGGATCGGCGTAGGTTACCAGCGGAATCGTTGCCATGTCCTCCTTCACGAGAAGGCGCTCCGCGTCGATCATGAATTGTTCGCGTTTTTCCGCATTGGTTTCGGCGCGTGCCTTCCCAATCAGATCGTCGTATTTCGGATTGCTGTATTTGGAGTCGTTCAGCGCGCTTCCCGTGATGAACATTTCCAGAAACGTCATCGCATCCATGTAGTCGCCGTACCATCCGTTGCGAAGCATCTGGAAATCGCCGCTGCGCCCCTTGGAAAGGCGCACGCCCCACTCCACCGGTTGCAGCTTCACGTCCACGCCGAGCGCGCTCTTCCACATCGCCTGCAACTGCTCCGCGATGATGCGGTGCTCTTCCTTGGAGTCGTAGGTGTATTCAATCCGGGGAAAAGGGTGAGCGTCATCATAGCCCGCTTCCTTCATCAGGCGGCGCGCCTCCTCCGCGTTGGGCCTGCCGATCAGGTCGCCCGCCTTTTCGCGCCAGGAGCCGCCCCCGACGGTCGTCGCGTTCTCCGGCACGAAGCCCCTGCTCGGCAATTCCCCGCGTCGCAGCAGCTTGTTTGCAATCACGTCGCGATTGATCGAAATGTTGAACGCCCGCCGCACGCGCGCATCGTTGAATGGCGGCTTTGAATCGTTGAAGCAGATGAAGTAGGTGCCGAAGATGGAAATCCTGTTATACTCCGGCTTGTCGCGCCATTCATTCACGTCGCCCAGCGCGACACCGTGCGTCACATCCAACTCGCCGGTCTTGAAGGCGCTCATTTCCGTGTTCTGGCTGTCGATGAAGTAGGCATCAACCTCCTCCCAGAAGATGCTGTCCTTGTCCCAATAGGTGTCGGCCTTCTTCAGGATCGCGCGATCCTTGGGGTGATACTCCGCAAGGCGGAACGGCCCGTTGCCGATGTAGGTCGCGGGGCTCATCGACCATTTTTCCCCGCCATTCCTGACCGCACCCTCATGAACGGGATACCAACAGGTGAGATCGACGAGTTGCAGGAAAAACGGCGTGGGAAACTCCAGCGTATAGACAAGCGTGTGGTCATCGGGCGTTTGAATCCCCTCCAGCTTCGCCTGCGAATCCAATCCCCCCGCGTCATAAAATGCCGCGCCCCCCTTCAGGAACGCGCGCACATTGTCGGCGTAGGGGGCGGAAAGCCGCTTCGTCAGCGTCCGCTTCACACCATACACGAAATCCTTCGCCGTCACCGCGTCGCCGTTGTGCCACTTTGCGTTCCTGCGCAGGTGAAACGTCCACTGCGTATAGTCGGCATTGTGCTCCCAGGATTCGGCGATTGCCGGCTGGGCCACGCACTTTTCATCAAGACGGATCAACGATTCAAACACGGCGCGCAGCACACGCGAACCGGAAACGCTGTAGTTGAGGGACGGGTCCATCGTCTCCGGCTCCGCCTGCAGGTTCAGCTTGAAGACGCGGGATGGCTCCGCGACGGCGCTCATCACGGAAAGCATCAGAACCAACAGGGTCAGGAATCGAAGTCGAATCACGGGGGAGGACCCTCCTGCGGGAGTTTTGCCAACCGTGACAGCGGGCCGCGCGAAGCGGCAACTCTAAACGGAACGCGAGTTTGATGGACTTCCACCGTCCCGGCCATGGATGATCCAATCCATGCCTTCGGCGGATCAAATCCGAACCACGCACCAACCACTGGCGCTTGCCATGGGCCTGCTGGCGTTCCTCGTGTTCGTGGCCTTCGCGCCCGCCCTGAGGAACGACTTCCTCTATTGGGACGACAACATCTATACGTTTCAGGAGCCGCTGGTGACGGACGGGGCGCCGACCACGCTCATGAAAATCTTCCGCAGCAGCCACCACGGGAATTATTACCCCATCACGCTCGCCTCATTCTGGATTGAATACCGCATCGCAGGAATGACTCCCGCAGTCTATCATCTCACCAACGTCCTCCTGCACGTCATCAATGCACTGCTCTGCTTCCGACTCCTTCGGCTCATCGTGGGGAACATGACACTGGCATGGCTGGCGGCCCTGCTGTTCGCGGTGCATCCGCTGCGTGTGGAGGCGGTGGCGTGGATTTCCGCGCGCAAGGACCTGCTCGCGGCGCTGTTTTACCTGTCCGCCATGATCGCGTATCTCCGAACGTCTGAGCGAAGGGGAATTGGCGGGCATCTCCTCGTCTTCGTCCTGCATGCGTGCGCGCTGATGTCCAAGGGAACAGCCGTCACGCTCCCCGTCGCGCTTCTGCTGCTGGATTTTCAACAACGCCGTCCGTTCAGGGCTGCATTGATTTTGGAGAAGGTTCCGCTCTTTGCGCTTTCGATCGCATTCGGACTGGTGGCCATCCACTTCCAGCGGGAAATCGGAGCGACGAATTCCGGATTGCCGTCCATGACGCTCTACCAGCGGCTTTCCATCAGTTCCTTCGCGGGACTCTTTTATCTAGGAAAGACATTCATTCCCACGAATCTGTCGGCGTTCTACCTCTATCCGCTGACGGAGGAATTCAAGCTGCCATCGTGGTTCGCCCTCCTTCCCTTGGCCATCATTCCCGTGCTGGGCGTGATGCTGGTTTTGTGGCGGAATCACCGCACCGCATTCTTCGGAGCGGCCTTCTTCGCCGTTGCGATCGCTCCCGTGCTGCAATTCCTGTCGGTCGGCGCGGCCATCGCGGCGGACCGCTACACATACCTTCCCGGCATCGGCCTGACGCTCGCCATTGTGGTGCTGCTTGACGCAGTCACCCGGCACGCGCGCCCGCTGCTGCTTGCCGTCGCCCTGCTTCTTATCGTGCCAACCACCCTGCGGATCACCGTGTGGCGCGACACGGAATCGCTGATGAGCGACCAGTTGCGGAAATTCCCCACGTCCGTCTTTGCCTGGAACGATCGCGGCGTGGCACGCATGGCAAGGGGCCTTCTGGCGGAGGCCTATGGCGACTACAGCGTCGCCCTGCTGCTGCGGCCGTCAGACCCCGACGCGGCGGATAACCTTGCAAGGGCGTGGCTGCTGCTGCAGGGTCATGGCGATTCGCCGGTGACGACGCTTACGCCTTGATCCGAGGCCGCCCGCCCGCCGTATCTTCTCGCCCGCACAAACACCCAAACACAAAGCAACCATGAGCGAACATATTTACGATCCCGTTGTCGTCGAAAAAAAATGGCAGAAGTGGTGGGACGACCACGGCACGAACGAAATCGATCTTCGCGCCGCGAAGAATCCCTACTACGTGCTGATGATGTTCCCCTACCCCAGCGCGGAGGGCCTTCACGTTGGAAACGTGTATGCCTTCACCGGCGCGGACGTCACGGGCCGCCATCGCCGCTTGCGCGGCCACGATGTGTTCGAACCCATCGGCTTCGATGCCTTCGGCATTCACTCCGAAAATTTCGCGATGAAGATCAACCGCCATCCCGCGGAACTCATCCCCGCGAACATTGCAAACTTCACGCGGCAGCTTCGCATGATGGGCCTGATGTATGATTGGCGGCGCAGCGTCGACACCACGTCGCCCGACTACTACAAGTGGACGCAGTGGATTTTCCTGCAATTGTACAAGGCGGGGCTCGCCTACCGCGATGAGAAGGAGGTCAACTTCTGCCCCGACTGCGGAACCGTGATCGCCGACGAGCAGGTGATCGATGGCAAGTGCGAACGCCATCCCGGCACGGACGTGCAGCGGCGCAGGCTGCCGTCATGGTTCTTCCGCATCACCAATTTCGCGGAGCGCCTGGACGGCAACCTTGACTGGATTGACTGGTCGGAGAAGACGAAGCTGGCGCAGAAGAACTGGATCGGCCGCAGCGAGGGTGCGGAGGTTGATTTCCAGGTGAAGGGGCGCGGTGAAAAAATCCGTGTCTATACAACCAGACCGGACACACTCTTCGGCGCCACGTTCATGGTGCTGGCGGTCGATCACCCGCTGGTGGACGCAATCGCCGGCGCGCGGGAGAAGGAAGCCATCGCGAAGTATCGCGAACAGGCCGCGGCGCGCGCCACCGATGCGGCGCACGACACGGGCGTTCGCTCGCCGCAGGCATCTGTTCCTCAATCGACAGAATCCATCGTCCGTGAAAAAACCGGCGTCTTCATTGGCGCCAATGCCATCAATCCCGTCAACAACGCGGAAATTCCGATCTACATTTCCGACTACGTTCTTTCCGGTTACGGCACCGGCGCGATCATGGCCGTGCCCGCGCATGACGAGCGGGACTTTGAATTCGCCGAAAAATTCCACCTTCCGATCAAGTGCGTGATCTCCCCGGATGCGGCGGCGCTCGCGGAGTTCCGCCTGCCCGATCCGATCTCGCGCGATTCCCATGATTCCGAGGCGATTCGTGAGGAAATCCTCAAGGGGCAGACCTGCTGGTCCGGCGCGGGCGTCGCCATGAACAGCGCCAATGCGGAGGTCTCCCTCAACGGCCTTGCCGTCGATGAAGCCAAGGCGCGCATCACCAAGTGGCTGGAATCAAAGAACCTTGGGAAGGCACGCACCACGTTCCGCCTGCGCGATTGGGGCATCAGCCGCCAGCGCTACTGGGGCCCGCCCATTCCCGTGCTCTATGATGAGGACGGGAACATTCATCCCGTGCCGGAGGACCAGCTTCCCGTCACCCTGCCGCCGATCCGCGACTTCCGCCCCAAGGGGGACGGACGCGGGCCGCTCGCGAATGTTCCTGAATGGATGAACGTCGAAATCAACGGCAAGAAATACCGCCGCGAAACCGACGTGATGGACAACTTTCTCGATTCCGCATGGTACTACCTGCGCTACGTTTCCACCGATGAGGATTCCCGTCCCTACGATCCGGAATTGATCAGGAAGTGGCTGCCGCTTGACGTCTACATCGGCGGCAACGAGCACGCAGTGCTGCATCTGCTCTACACGCGATTCATCTGCATGGCGCTGGACCACGCGGGCGCGCTGAAGATGGGAACGCGGCCCGGCATGCGCGACGCCGCGGAACCATTCCAGAAATTCCGTGCGCACGGCCTCCTGATCAAGGAAGGCAGCAAGATGTCCAAGAGCAAAGGGAACGTCGTGAACCCCGACGAGTACGTGGAAAAATGGGGCGCCGACACGCTGCGGCTGTACCTGATGTTCCTGGGGCCGTACCAGCAGGGGGGCGATTTCCGCGACACCGACATCGTCGGCATGCGGCGCTTCCTCAACCGACTCCACACGTGGTATTACGATTCCGCGCAGCCGATCGTTGCCGATGAGACGCTGCCGAAGCCGCTGCGCGTGAAGACGCACCAGACGATCAAGAAGGTGCGCGAGGACATCGACGCGCTCAGCTACAACACCGCCATCTCCGCGATCATGGAATTGTTCAACATGGCGAAGGACGCCGCGCAGACCAGCGCCTTCGTCCGGGAGGCCATCATCATCGCGCTGGCACCACTCGCGCCGCACTTCGCGGAGGAAATCTGGCAGGGCGCGCTTCGCAAACCCGAAAGCATCTGGAAATCGGGCCGCTATCCCGACTACATCGAGGAACTCACAAAACTCGATGAAATGGAAATCGTCCTTCAGGTGAACGGAAAAATCCGCGACAAGATCATCGTGCCGCGCGACGCCGACAAGGAGCAGCTTGAAGCCATCGCGCTTTCCAGCGAAAAGGTTCAGGCGGCGCTCGCCGGTGCCACGCCCAAGAAGATCATCGTCGTGCCGGGTCGCCTCATCAACGTGCTCGCTTCGTGAAAAACCATCGCGCATTGTCAACCGGGGGGAATGGCGGCCCGCGCCATTCCCCCACCTTTTCATTGCGTGATTCGCGCCGCGAAGCACACCCTTGAGCGCGATGCACACGCCATCCATCACAGGCTTTTGAAGAACAAGGAATTCACCCTTTGAGCGTACTCGCCCCCCTCTCCCAACGCCCCGACGCCACCGGCCACTTCGGCCAGTTCGGCGGGCGCTACGTTCCCGAAACGCTGATGCAAACGCTCCTTGATCTGGATCGCGAATATCAGAAGGTCTGGAACGACAAGGCGTTTCAGGCGGAGTTGAACGAACTGCTGACGGAGTACGCCGGCCGCCCCACGCCCCTTACGCGCGCGCGCCGCACGGAGGAATTCCTCGGCGGCCACCTGCGCATCTACCTCAAGCGCGAAGACCTTCTCCACACCGGCGCCCACAAGCTGAACAACACCCTCGGTCAGGTGCTGCTGGCGCGCCGCCTCGGCAAAAAGCGCATCATCGCGGAAACCGGCGCCGGCCAGCATGGCGTCGCAACGGCAACCGCCTGCGCGCTGTTTGGACTCGAATGTTGTGTATACATGGGGCTGGAGGACACCGAGCGCCAGGCTCTCAACGTCTTCCGCATGAAGCTCATGGGCGCGAAGGTCGTCCCCGTCACCAGCGGCACCGCCACGCTGAAGGACGCCACGAACGAAGCCATGCGCGAATGGCTCTCCACCTGCGACGAAACCCACTACATCATCGGCTCCTGCGTTGGTCCCCATCCCTTCCCCCGCATGGTGCGCGATTTTCAATCCGTCATCGGCAACGACGCGCGCGAACAAATTCTGGAGAAGGAAGGCCGCCTGCCAGACCACATCATCGCCTGCGTCGGCGGCGGCAGCAACAGCCTGGGAATCTTCCACCCCTTCTATAACGACGCAGACGTCAAACTCTGGGGCGTGGAAGCCGAAGGCGAAGGCATCCTGACCGGTCGGCACGCCGCCACGATCACCGGCGCCCAGGTCGGCGTTTTCCAAGGCAGCAAGAGCTACGTCCTGCAAACGGAGGACGGCCAGATCATCCCCGCCCATTCCATCAGCGCGGGACTCGACTACCCCGGCGTCGGCCCCGAACACAGCTTCTACGCGCAGACCGGCCGCGCGAAGTACGTTTCCATCCGCGATGACGAAGCGCTCGCCGCGCTGCGCAAAACCAGCGAACTCGAAGGCATCATCCCCGCACTCGAATCATCGCACGCCCTTGCGCAGCTTCACAAGATGGCGGGCACGCTGCCCAAGGACACCCTCATCCTGCTTTCCCTGTCGGGCCGCGGCGACAAGGACGTCCATTCGCTGATGAAACACATCAACCTGTAACCCCCTCCCCCCCGCGGGGCGGGAATCATTGGTATTGAGCGCCCGCGTCATCCGATCTTCACGTTAGCGTATGTTGCTGAAGATCGCCCTCCTCGTGATTCTCCTCCTCGCCTCCGCCCACATGCTGGGGCGGGAGGTGATTGCGCTCGGCAAGGCGCGCCGGGAGGGGGAGGATATTGCCCTCCTTGGCGCCCGCTTCCGCCGTCGCGCGCAGGGTCTTGCGTTGCTCGTCGCGCTGTACCTGCTGGCGGCGTTCTTTGACAACCTTCATGCGGCGCTTGGTTTCACCGCGAAGGAAGTCATTCTCTACATCGGCTTCACGCTGATCGTGCTTGTGTGGCTGCTGATCCTTGCGGGGCGGGACGTGCGCGCCACGGCGATGGATGCGCTGGAGCAGCGGCGCCGGCTGGCCTCCGAATCCATGGCGGGCATTGACGCGGAAATCCGCCGCTTCCGCGAGGAGCAGGGGGGCGGGGGCGCCCCCCGGCCGCCGAAGCAGTAGCCCGCGCCCTGCGGAAGAAAGCGCCATCCATAAACAATCGTTTACTATTGACAGTCCGCCCCGTTTGTGCTCCTTTGGCGTCATCCTGCAACGAGGAGAGCCGCCATGGATCGTCTGTTTCGCTGGATCATCGTTGGGGTCGCGATCTGCTTTGTGTGCTACTGCGCGATGCGGGTGTGCGCCGCAGTGCCGGGTCATGGCGCGGAGCCGACCAGTTCCTTCGCGCGCGTTTCGTAGATTTTCTGCATCAGCGGCGAGAGGAGCTTGAACGTGGCGGCAACGCGCTGGCGCGAGGCGGGTTCGCGCGAAACGAGCGCGAGCGCCTCCATCTGTTCGATCAACCGGAAGTCGGAATATCCCTTCATCAGGTCGATGCCGTATTCGATGAACTCCGCGGGGTTTCCTCCGCGGTTGGTTTTCTCCAGCAGTTCCGCGACGTTCTGGAAGTAGTCGAACTTTTCATAGAGCGGGTTTTCCTCCGCCTTCACCTGAAGGACGAAGTACGATTGGTCGGCGTACTCGCCGCCGGTCTGCGCATCAACAAGGCGGTTGTCCGCGCTAAGCGCCCAACGCTCCGTTGAAAGGAATTCGCCGTCCTCGCGGTCGGGAATGCAGACGACGCGCCCCGGTTGGAGGCGGCGGTTGTTGGCGCGGTCGAAGTGCAGGTCAACGCTGTGGCTGTTGATGATGCTGTCGTCGCGATTGATGACCTCGATGATTTTTTCGGCGACGGAGAATCCCGCCTGCACGAGCGCCGTGTAGGCGACGTAGCTGGTGGAGATGGGAAGGCCGGCGACGGTGGCGATGGCGCGGCGCAACGCGGCGGCCAGGCGGCGATCCATCCGGTCCAGTTCCATGACCTTCGTGGTCAGGCGAATCGATTCCCCCAGATAGGATTTCGTGTAGTAGCAGAGCGGGTGGCCGTAGTACTGGCCGCCGAAGTCGGAGAGGCGGAATTCCCCTTCGCGCGAGAAGCGCGCCTCCGGGTTGTAGTAGTTGATCGCTTCTGCGGCGGCGCCCTTGCGCTCCTCCGCCTTTGCGAAGGTGGAGATCATGAGTTGCTGCTTTCCGCCGTCGCGGTGATGGAGGCGAAAATGTAGATAGCGAATCGTCAGCGGCTCGCCGATGGCGATGGGCCTGCCGCTGCCGCCGCCGGGTTCCTCCGTCGGTGGATCGAACAACGAACAGATTTTGTGATTGGAACAGTAAAGATTTGCCATGATGATCGGGCCTCCCGTGCTAACCTTGCAGCGAGACGATGAATCGGTTTTCGGCAAAGTCAAGATGGCGCGGAAAATATAGTTGGCGCGGAGTCCGAAATGATTCGTTTGACGCTCATTGTCCTGTTCCTGCTGGCCTGCTGCGCGCCTGCTGCCCTTGCGCAGAAACCACAGCGGGGAAGGAAGGTCGGTTCTGCGCGGCCCATCAGCATCGAGCTTCCCTTCTGCGAGCAGGTTGCCAGCGCGAAGGATTTTGAATACCGCGCGGAGCAAACGGAGCTTTCCGTTTCGCTCGCGAAGCCCGACGCGGTGCTGAAAACGATGCTTCATTATCGCGGCAAGTGCATGGTGTGGCAGCACTACTCCACGGACAAGGATTCGCTGGTTGATCGCGTGACGGCGGAGCTTCCGCGCGCGCAGGACGGCGTGACTTCCGGGGCCGTGCTGCTGGCGGAACTCGATCGTGCGCAGCGCAGGTTCCAGTCGTCGCTCCCCTTCAAAAAAAATCAGGACATCTTCGGCACGGTCTTCTGCGGGACGGAGATCAAGCCGCTTGTGGTGAGAAGCGCCTACGCGGACCTCGCCCGCCGCGACAATTTCAAGTGCGAGGGGCTGTCGGCGGACGACTGCGAAATGTATCGCATCGAGTATGAGCGAATCTACAAGCAGTCGGCGCTTCAGTTGCAATTCGTGGGGAGCGAACTTCCCATCGCTGTGCCGCTCCGCGACGTCGTGGAATTTCACAAGCCGGGCCGCTACCGGTTGCGGTTGGGGTATGTGCTTTACCCGGACACGACGCGCCGCACCTTCAATCGGCCTTTGGAGCGGCAGGAAGTGGTTTGGACCCAGGAAATCACCGTCACGGTGACCCCATAAAATCGGTCCAAGGGATGAAGCGTTGAATGGACGAGGGTTATGAATGGCGTGGGGATTTTTGGACCATGGGTCATCGAACTGCTTTAAATTTCGATTGTGCTGAACCGATTCGATTTTGCATGATGAAGACTGAAATGAAGCGGCGGAAGCAGCATGCCGCGAAATTTGAAAGTGAACGGAGTGCAGTCACATGAGAAAGTATTTTGCATTGGCGGCGGCGATGACGCTCATCTCCGGTGCGGCAATCGCGGCAACACCTGTCGTTGATGGTCAGGGAATCACCGCAGCCAACTACGGGGCGGCCCTTGCGCTGCAGGATGCGACGGCGTCCGGATTCGGTGCGACCCTTCAGGCGGCCGAGCTTTTCGTGACCAACGATGGCACCAACCTGTACATCGGCATCACCGGCAACAACGGCAACGGCGGCAGCGGCTTCTATGTGTTCATTGATGCACAGGCAGGTGGTTCCTCCGAGGCAGCCACGGACACAAGCGGCGGCTACGGCGAGTTCGACCAGTTTGCTTCCGCCGGCGGCGGCAACATGCCGACGGGATTCACCTTCGATCGCGCAGTGGTGCTGGCGTCCCTTGGCGACGGCGGACACCTTGGCAGTTGGGACCGCATTGCAAACACGGCGTCCTACCAAGGTGGCACGGGTGCCCACACGGGAGGATATGACGCGGCACTTGATAACAGCAACGCTGTCGCGCCTCCCTTTACTGGGGGCGTAATCGACACCGGCGTGGAAATCCAGATTCCCATGACGGCTATCGGCTCTCCCACCAACGGCACGTCGATCAAGATTTTTGCCGTCGCCGGCAACACGAACAACGGCGGCAACAACGCTGTGTACCTCTCCAACATGATCCTTCCCAGCGAAACCACACCGCCATCGGGACCGGGAGGCTACGGTCGTGACGGCGTGGGCGGCGGCAGCGGCAACGGCACCAACTTCGATGGTACCGGTGGCCCGAACATCACGGCCGCGACCTACCTGATCGGTGATTCCGCGAGCGTTTCCGATTGGACGATGCTGGAAGACTGATTTCAGTCCTCCCGTTTCACAGTTTCATGACCGGGCGCCGGAAGAAATTCCGGCGCTCTTTATTTTTATCGCTTCCGGTGGCGCGCGGGGGATAGGGGATGGGGCGTTGCCTAGAGCATTTTCCGAAATTTCGTGGCCACCCAGAGATTGTGCGGGCGAAACGCTCGCCCCAATAAAAAAACATGTCCAAATCTCAAAATGACCACGTCCTTTTTTGAAATGCCACAATTCCAGGAATGGATTTTCCAATGCGCGTATTGATCATGGCGGACATGGAGGGGGTCAGTGGCATCGTCCATTGGGATCAGGTTTCCCGCGGGGAGGCGATGTACCAGGAGGGGCGTCGGCTCTACACGGAGGAGATCAACGCGGCGATTCGCGGCGCGAAGAAGGCCGGCGCGAAGGAGATCGTCGTGGTGGACGGTCACGGCGCGGGAGCGGCGGCGACGATGGGCGGGCCCGCCTTCAATTCGCTGATTCCCGACCTGCTGGACGAGGATTGTGAATTCGTCACGCATCACGGCTGGGCAAATTATCTGGAGATGTTTGAGCAGGGATGCGACGCGTGCTTCTTCGTGGGAATTCATTCGATGGGTGGCACGCCGAATGGCGTGTTGTCGCACACGATTTCATCGCAGCACTGGTACAACATCCACATCAACGATCAGGTTGTCGGCGAGATCGGCATCGTGGCGGCGCTGGCGGGGAGCTTCGGCGTGCCGATGGTCTACGTGACGGGTGATGACAAGGCGTGCAACGAGGCGAAGGCGCTTCTTGGCGCGGGGCTGACGACCGTGGCGGTGAAGAAGGGATTGTCTCGGTACTCCGCGCGGAACATCGCGCCGCTTCGTGCCCGTCGCATGGTGGAGGAAGGGGCGCGCGCGTCGCTTTCGCAGCTTCGGAACGCGAAGCCTTTCGTGCCGGCGAAGCCGACAACAGTAAGGATGGAGATCGTGCTGGCGGACCTGATGGACCCCTACCGCCGCATTCCCGGCGTGGAGATC
>JADZDZ010000249.1 GCA_020850785.1 Candidatus Sumerlaeota bacterium
AGAAGGACATCGGACGCGTGAAAGCAATCACCCCCATTGAACGCGGCCCGTCAGGGCGCCTGAAGAAGGTGAAATTCGTCGGCGAAAAGGGGGAACTGGAAGTCGGCCCCGAACTCGCCATCCGCGAAATCTGGAACCCGCCGCTGCGATCGGCCGCCTTTGTTGTCGACACGGAAGGGAAGGCGGAAATGCCCGACAAGTTCATCATGACCGGCGCAGGCTGGGGGCACGGTGTTGGCATGTGCCAGACCGGCGCCGTGATTCGCGCGACGAACGGACAAACATTCCGCGACATCATCGGCCACTACTACAAAGGGGCGGAGATCACCGCCGTCTACGAATAACCACTTGAAATCCCGCGCGGGAACGGCAACGAAACTCCCGCGCGGGAAATGCAACACCGCAGAAACCGAAGCAACGAAGGAATCGCACGCACGATGAACAACAGGAAGGTGAAGGTTGGGCTGATCCAAATGGCTTGCAGCGAGGACGTGGAAGGAAACACGGCCAAGCTGGAAAAGCACATCCGCTCCGCCGCCGCAAAGGGCGCGCAGATCATCTGCACTCAGGAACTTTTCCGCTCGCCGTATTTCTGCAAGCGGGAAGACCCCGCGTTGTTCGATCTCGCGGAACCGATTCCCGGCCCAAGCACTTCGCGCCTTCAGGTGCTTGCGAAGGAATTGAACGTCGTCATCGTCGGCTCACTTTTCGAGCGTCGCGCCGCCGGGCTGTACCACAACACCGCCGTCATCATCGACGCGGGCGGCGAATTGCTTGGCATCTATCGCAAGATGCACATTCCCGACGATCCACTCTACTATGAGAAATATTACTTCACGCCGGGCGACCTTGGCTTCAAGGCGTGGGATACCAAGTACGGCCGCATCGGCGTGCTGGTGTGCTGGGACCAGTGGTACCCGGAGGGCGCACGCCTGACCGCGATGCAGGGCGCCGACATCCTCTTCTACCCCACCGCCATCGGATGGCACGAGCACGAGAAGGAGGAATTCGGCACGGCGCAGTACGATGCCTGGCAAACGATTCAGCGCAGCCATTCCATCGCGAACGGTGTTTACGTGTGCAGCGTGAACCGCATCGGCAAGGAGGAAAGCGTCGAGTTCTTCGGCGGCAGCTTCGTCAGCGATCCCTTTGGCCGACTGCTGCACAAGGCCTCGCACGATCAGGAGGAAATCATCGTGCAGGAACTCGACCTTTCGAAGGTGGAGGAGACGCGCCAGCATTGGCCCTTCTTCCGCGACCGGCGCGTGGAAACCTCTGCGCCGATTGCAAGCCGCTTCCTCGTCTGACCCCCGCCCGCTCCCCGCATCCCCGATTGAAAGCTGACCAACCGTGCCTGATACGACCTCGCAAACGCTGACATCCCGTGGCTACCGCATGCCGGCAGAATGGGAACCACACGCGGCCACATGGCTGTCGTGGCCGAAGAAATTGGAAACGTGGCCGGGAAAGTTTGAACCCATTCCGCCGATCTGGGCGCGGATCGCGCGCGAACTCGCGGAGGGCGAGGACGTTCGCATTCTCGTCAACGACGCGCAGATGGAACAACGCGCGCGCAAGGTCCTGAAGGAGCACAAGGCGGACGCATCCACCGTCCACTTCCATCACATCCCCACCAACGACGTTTGGACGCGCGACTACGGTCCCATCTTTGTCACCAACAAGGATGCGAAGGACAAACTGGTCGCCATCGATTGGGGCTACAATTCCTGGGGAGGAAAATATCCCCCCTACGATGATGACGACGTGGTGCCCCATCGCATTGCGGAACAGTTTCAACTGCCCGTCGTTGATGGCGGGATGATTCTGGAGGGCGGCTCCATCGACGTGAACGGCGCGGGTCTGCTCCTTACGTCCGAGCAGTGCCTGCTGAACAAGAATCGCAATCCACACCTTACCCGCCAGCAGATTGAGCAGCGCATTCAGGACTTCCTTGGCGTGAAGAAAGTCCTCTGGCTCGGTGATGGCATCGAGGGGGACGACACCGACGGGCACATTGATGACATCACCCGTTTCGTCGGTGAAAACACGATCGTCACCGTCACGGAGAAGGATAAATCCGATTCAAACCACGGTGTGCTTCAGGAGAATCTGGAGCGCCTTCGCGACCTGCGAAACCTCGCGGGCGGGAAGTTTGAAATCATCGAAATGCCAATGCCTGACCGCGTGAATTACAACGATCAGCCGCTGCCGGCGTCGTACGCGAACTTCTACATCGGCAATGGCGCCGTCCTTGTCCCGATCTATGACAGCGGAAAAAAGGACGACACCGCGCTCGGAATTTTGCGCGAGCTTTTCCCCGGTCGCCGCGTTGTCGGAATTCCTTCCGTCGATCTTGTTTGGGGCCTCGGCGCGTTTCACTGCGTCACGCAGCAGCAGCCGCGAATCTGATGCCGCCGCACGACTCCTTTGAGTGTGCTTTATATCTGCTCGAAACTCTCAGGGAATTTGCAGCGACTGATGGCGTCGTCGAAGCTGATCCGTCCCTGAAGATAGAGCATCTTCAGAGACTTGTCCATGGAGATCATTCCCTGATCGAATGAAGTCTGGATGATCGTCATGAGCTGTTCCGTCTTGCGGGCGCGGATCGTTTTTCGCACCGCAGGATTCGCGACGAGGATTTCGTACGCCACAACGCGCCCAAGGTTGCCGGGAA
>JADZDZ010000250.1 GCA_020850785.1 Candidatus Sumerlaeota bacterium
AGAATTCCGGCTCCACAATGCTATCCGGATATTTGTCATAGTTGACGAGTGACTTGACGGAGTCCGCCGCGCCCATCCGCATGAGGGTTGCGACGCTGGAGTAGGGCACGCCAAACCCGGCGCGGTTCAGCAGGTGGCGTGCATTCCGTTCGTTCCAGGGGAAGTCTGCGGGGATTGGTTTCAGAATTGTGGACACGGGAAATCCTCCGGGCCTTGGGGGAAGGAATGCGCTGTGCGGCGCTTTCGCCAAGTAGAAAAGCAATCCTTTGGCCATTCCGGCAAGCAGAGTGTTCAGCCATTGAAAACGCCGCGAAATGAAGGATTTCCCTCGAATCGATACCTCCGCCGCGCGGGAGTCCTTCGGCCAAGGCTGTACCATTTGGTTCGGGCCTGTGCGCACGATGAACGGTTTTCCGTTGAGGCTGACGTGGAAACGCGGTCGTTTTCGTGCAGTCCCAAGGAGCCACCGTTGCCCGCGCTACGAATTGCCACCGCATCAGATCATGCGGGTTTTCCGCTGAAGAAAATTCTGATGGAGGCGCTGCGCGCGGAAGGGCACACGCTGGAGGACTTCGGCTGCAGCAGCGAGGCACCGGCGGATACCTCCGACCATGTGGCTCCCGCAGCGGAGGCTCTCGGCCTTGGCCGCTTCGACCGGGCCATTTTCGTCGATGGCGCGGGCTATCCCAGTGGCATGATCGCGAACATGTTTCATGGCGTGTACGCGGCGGTCTGCAATGATCCCGTCAGCGCGAAGCTGGCGCGCGAGCATGGCGGCGCAAACGCATTGTGCCTTGGTGCCATGATCGGGGGTCAGGCCGTGGCGCGTGAAATCGTGAAGGTTTTCCTCTCTGCGGAACCCCTTCCCGGCAAGTACGAGGACCGGCGGCGCAAGGTGATCGAAATCGGCAATCGTCGACGCGTGGGTCCGCTTCAGCGCACCCGCCAGGTGCTGACGCTTGATGATCTGCGCGATGCGGTGGAAAACAAGCGGCCGCTGATGATCGACGAGAACACAGTGATGACGCCGGGTGTGCTGGACGCGGTCAAAGGCCGCAGGTGAGGCGCCCGCAGCTTCCGCAAAAGCGCGCTATCGCAGCACCCAGCCGTTCTTGTCATTCGGCGCACGAACGCTCTTGTACCATTGAAGCAATTCCGTGAGCGCCTCCGGCGGATTGGCCGCCGGTGGATTGTCGAAAACATCCTTCGTGTTCACGCCATGGCAGTTCGTACACGCGCGAATTTCCCCCGGCTGGAAGGTGAGCCAATAACGCTCGCGCACGGCGGGGCTTCCATCGGGGCGCGTGGTCTGCCAACTCATGGCGCGCCGCGCCGGCACGAAGGCGGCAACGGAACCGTCATCCGCGATGCGAACGCTTCCCGTGGGGCCATCCGACGGCGGATTGGAAACGCCTTCCATGGGTCGCCCCAACACGCGACGGCCTGCGCGGTCGCCGTTGAACTGCCCGCGAAGCTGGCGCCCCTCGATGAACTGCATGTAGGCGAGATCGACCGGTGTTGATCCCGGCTCGGCCGTCTGATGGCCGCTCCAGGAAACGCGCAGGTTGAAATACTGCTGCTTGTCGGCGCGCTGCGTGACATCGCGGGACACGAGCAGCGCGAGGTCTCTCTCCGCGAGATAGTTACGAAGCTCGTCGATGCCAGCCTGCCCGCCGAGTTCCGTCTCCAAAATTCCCTGCTCAATGTTGGGAATCGGAGTGTGCCGCTTCGCGGGCACTGCGCGCGCGACGACCTCAACGGCGAACAATTCCCACATGGGTCCTGTGTAGGTGACGTTCCGATAACGATTGTTGTCGAAGTAGGTGACGCTGTCATTGATGCCGCTCGCGATGAGCGGCGCACCGGGAACGCGATAGCCGTTTCCACCAGCGACCATTTGCGTGATGCGGTAATTGTAGCGACTGCTCAAAGGAAACGGATTGTTGCCGCCGGGATCGTTTGCGGTCCGCTTGTCCGCATAAGGACTGGTGCTGTAGGATGCCCACAGTGTTCCGTTCGTCATGGCCATGGGATCGCGAAACAAGCCGACCTGATTGGCGTTTGGCGATTGGCCGTCATCGATGTAGCTGCGCGTGGCGGGATGCGTGATGTGGACGGCGGAAATGCTGTCGGCGTTCGCTCCGTTGACGGCGGGGATGGCGACGATCTGGCCGGACGCGTGAGTGGAGAACTCCGGCGCATCGATGCCGATGAAGTAGCCGGTGTTGTTGGGGTCCTCCACGCCGCTCAGGAAGGAGGTGATGCGCGTGTTTGGGAAGCTGTAAAGCTCCTCATGATCGGTGCGCGACGGTGGTATATACGTCAGCAGTTCGTGACGGCCCAGATGATTGAGCGTCTCAAGGTCGGTGCCATCCTCGTTGCTTGCCCAAGGGATGAACTGATTGAAGGTGTGCCGCAATTCATCGGGCTGATGATCAGCATTCCAGATGGGGTGAGCGGATTCGTTGGGGCCGTAGAACGCGCGCGTTTCGGGAAAGACCTCGTCGCCGGGGCGGACGGTGTGGAAAACGTCCGAATCCTCCGATTCGTAGGTGATTGTGCCGTACCCGTCGTTGATGTCGCCTCCCGAAAGGATTGTCTCGATGTCGCTGTCGGCTTGTTGATCGCGCTGCAGGTGATCCCAGCGCGTGAAGACGAGGCGGCCCGCCTTGTCGATGATGGGGCGGAAGTCGCCGCTTGGCGCGTGGTCGAGCAGGCGCAGGTCGCTGCCGTCGGCGTTCATGCTCCAGATGCCGCTGACGGTGGGGGCGGTTTCATACTCGTCGATCTGCGGATAGAGCCGCTGGGCGCCGTTGCGGGGGCGGTCGCTGGTGAAGATGATGCGATCATCGGTGCCGTAGATTGGCGCGACATTGTTGAAGTTCGCCGGTTGCGGAATTTTCACCATCGTGACGGCTTCATTCTTTCCGAGCCCACTCACTTCATAGATTTGAAAATACACCGGGGTGTAATTGTCCTGGATGGTTCCGCCCACGACCATGCTGAAGAGCGCCTTCGTGCCGGACCAATGGATGCTCGGTTCACGCACGGCAATCTGGTTTGTGCTGGTCGTGCCGTAGCCGGCCTCCAACGTCAGGTTGCGAAGCGTCCCATCGTCGTAGCGTATATACAAGTCCCCACCGCGGGGTGCGCTGCTGGCGCTTCCGCGATGGTTGCCGAAAACGGAAAGGATTGTCGTGAAGTCATCGGAATGGGGCGTTTGCGTGACGAACATCACCGGGTTTGAACGGGCGGGATTCGAAAATATTGAAATAATGGCAAGCGCGGCTGCGGATGGCAGGAGCTTCATGGGGGTCATCTTAAGTTGCGTGGTGTCAGCGGACACTGACTACGGCGCGTGGCGAGGTGTCCAGCCCTTGGGCCGCCCGCGATCACCATATCAAGCAATTCCCCCGGTTTTTCGGGGGAATTGCGGATCGAAGATGAGGGAGAACGCCCGCGACGCGGGTCGGCGGGGGCACTGGCTGCAAATTTTGGGGTTGGGCTGCCGTCGGTATCTACTTGACCTGAGGGCATGATCTGGTGGACGAAGATGCTTGAAGTACTTTTGTATTTCACGATTTGGACCATTTGACCCCCGGTCATCAGCCGGACAAAGCGAGGATTCCCCATGAAGAAACGGATTTTGGCAGTAGCAGCACTGGCCGCACTTTGCAGCAACGCGAGCGCACTCAGCATTCTTGTGGCGCCATCGACCGGTGTTCCCAGCACCCCAACAACAAACACCATCGCCGACGCCATCGCGCAGATCAATGCGGGCGTGGATGCTTCAAATACGATCACGCTTCGCAGCACGGAAGGCGCGCTCGTCCAGGCGGACAACCTTCTGCTGACACTGAACG
>JADZDZ010000251.1 GCA_020850785.1 Candidatus Sumerlaeota bacterium
ATATTTGGGATGCAGCGGCAAGGTGGCGCTTCGCATCCTCCACGTTGCCACCGTAATACAGCGCGGCCCCCAGAATGTAATGCGTGTACGGTTCGTTGGGGCGCAGTTGAACGTAATCAACGAGAACGTCGGCGGCCTCGCGGAATGCGGCGAGGTGATAGAGCGCGAAGCCGCGCGTGCGTTCCGCGTCGAAATCCTCCGGCTTCCAACTGGCCTGCTGGGGAATGCGCTCGCCCGTGGCGCGACTGGCCAGACAGAGCGCCGCAAGGTACTTCTTGCCCGCCAACAAGTCAGCCGCCCCCTTCGCGTCGCGAACGCTCTGCGGATTGGGGTCTTTTTCGTTCGGATAGGAAAGTTTTGTCGGCGCGTAGGGTGACTTGCGCTCCGCTTCATCCCACGCTTCGAACAGCGGTTGGAAGGCCTCACCATAATCCTTCTCACCAACGAAGCGGGGATCATCGCCCAGACTCAGCGCGCCATTCGTTGGATCATAGCTGACGAGGCGCGGATCAACGCCGGTCATGGCAAATCCCGCGAAGCGGCTCGCGGGCGGACGATCCATCAGGACGCCCGGCAGCGGCATTTCCGCCGTGCCGTCCTGACCAACGCTGACGAGCAACACCCCCGTGTCACGCACCGCGATCCAGCGCACCGGCTCTGCATTCTTGGAGAAGGGATCGGTGGGGGCCGCGACACCGGGCAGCGGAGGCAGCTTGGCGGGATTGCCCGCGCGATCAAGCGCGCTCAGCATCGTTTCGCGTCCCGCAAGATCCGGCATGATTGAGAACTTCTTGTAGTAGGCTTCCACGGCAGGCTTCAGCGCCTTCGCCTCGTCATCCAGCTTCGCATAGAGCGGCGCGGTAACCTTCGCACGCCGCGCGCTCATGTAGTTGTAACGCACCGATTTCACCCACGGCACCAGAACCGGTGTGAACGCGAGCGGAATTGCCAGTAGCGTCGCAATGCGCGCGCTGGCGGGATGATCGGGGTCCGGACGGAACAGCGTGATGAGCGCGAAACCAATGGTTGCCATGATCGGAATCACGCACAGCCATATCAGGCCGAGCTGAAAAAAAATGACGGAAAAAATCGCCGCACCAAATGCAAAGTAAGGAAGAATTTTTGTCATTCGAGGGACCGTACGGGAAAGGTGACTACTGACACGCGAGGAACATCCGAAGCACCGGAATTGTCAAGCGCCGGGAGGCGGAAACTATCCTGCGCCGTGCCGGGAAAAATCCCCAAAGCGTAGAACCAAGACGGCGTCCTGCCGCTGGTGATGGAGAGCATTGGATGAATTTCGCGACCGTGCACCAGCAGGGGCGGGAGCGGCGCCGCTGAGGTTGTCTCAACCTGCAGGCACACGTATTGAAAGCGGTCGTCATCGGCGAAGAGCCTTGCGAAATCCACGCTGTAAGTGCCATCGCTCTCTGCCTCGATAGGAGTCACAGCGGCAGGGTCCGCCTCCAAATCCTGAATGTTCAGGTTGCCGGCATGCACGTACGAAATGCGCGCACCCGTGGGAATGTGGATGGCATGAAGTCCCCACTCCGCCTGCGCCCGCCCACGCGACGCACGATAGACCGCCCATTTCGCCTGATCCCAAGGGAACAGCTTCGCACCCTCGAAAACGTGCATTCCGTCATGCTCGTAGGTGACGGGGTCCATGCGCTCGTACAAGATCACGTGCGGTTTCCCGCGGGGGTCATCCGCCTTCGCGAGAAAATCCGCCAGCATGAGGCTGGATTGCTGCGATGCGTGCGTCCATGCACGATCATTCGCAGCGAAGCGAAACGCGGCGATCACGAGAACCACCGCGAAGGGAATCGCGAAGAACCATCGCGGACGAAGTTCCTCCTGCAACCGCCACAGGAGCCCCGCCGTGAGCGCGATCGGGATCGCCGCGAAGTAGAGAAGCCGTCCGTTTTCAATTTCCGTGACATGAATCCTCAGCACCGTTCCTGCGGAAGCCACCACGGCGGCACTCAGCGCCAGCACCGCGACAATGACACCGCGAAGCCGCGCTTTCGGCCATGAGCGCAAGATCAACGCAGCCAGTGACGCCTGAATGCCGACAAACCCAATCGCCACGTGCAGTGATGGGAAGAGCGCCGCGAGGGCGACACCCAAATAGTCGCCGAAAAACCAGCGCACAATGCCGGGAACGGCGAGGTGATCCGTCTGTTCCGAATAGCCGCCAAAGGTGCCAAGGATGATTCGGCGATAGAAAAAAATCCCTGCGGCCGTTGCGAGGGACACACCGATGTTTGTCATCTGCTGGCGGGAAAATGAAATGCCGCGATTGAAAATGACAATCGTCACCGCAAGCATCAATGGCGTGATGAATCCCGACTCCTTGGAAAGACACGCCAGCGCCGTGATGATCATCATCGTCACGGGATGAGCACGCGATGCCGCAGTGGCGATGAATGCCGCGAGCAGCAGAAAAAACGCCGCGAGCAGGTCGGTGCGCCCGCTGACCCAACTGACCGCGCCTGCCGATGGCGGGAACCAGGCAAATGCCAAACCCGCGAGAATCGGCGCGAGGTCGCTGGCGCGCCACAACGCATGCCGCGTCGCCGCGCGCGCGATGATCACCTGCATCAGCAGCGCGCACAGCACCGCATTGGCTGCGTGCACCACGGCATTCGTCAGGTGATAGCCCCAGGGGTTTTGGATCGTGAAGATGCTGTCGTTCATCCGCCAGACAACGCGCGTGATGGGCCGCAGCCACCCACCATTCCCCCGAGCGCCGGTCAGCCAGTCCCCCGTGAAGGCCCTCCAAACGGAACAGGCACCGGAAGGCTTCCCATCCAGCATGTTGACATGGCCTGCGACCCAATAATCATCCGCAACGAACTGCTTGGAACCAAGCGTCAGCAGCAGGGGAAGCAGCGCCGCCAGCGCAACAATCACCGTATAGCCGGGAATGGCAGCCTGCCGACGGTCCGTGGTTTCTCCTGTCATGGGAGTCATTGCTTGCGCGCGATGCCGGGAAGCGCAAGGCGACTGAGATTCCCATTCTCTTTCATGGCAATTGACACCTTGCGGGGGGCGTCCAATTTCGTAGAACCCTCGTCCGGCGTGGGGAACGCCGGAATTCGACTTTTCACGGGTTTGGGACCAACATGCCGTTGAACTTCCGCGCGCTCCTTGAGGGAGCCGTCAAAAATAACGCCTCCGACGTTCACATGATGGAGGACGTGCAGCCATTCTTCCGCATTCGCGGCGACTTGAAGCGCGTTGAAACGCCACCGCTGACGGCGGAGGACATGCGCCAACTGCTCCACGAAACCATGCCCGAACACCTCAAGGGCGATCTGGAAGCGAACTACCACGTCGATTATTCCTACGAAATCCCCAACGTGGCGCGCTTCCGCGTGGTGGTGTACTTCCAAACGGGCAGGCTGTGTTCCGCGTTCCGCAGCATCCCGATGAAGATTCCCACCATCGACGAACTGAAGCATGACAAGGTTGTCGCGCGCATCGCGGAAAACCACCGCGGCATGGTGCTCGTCACGGGAATCACCGGCTCCGGCAAATCGACGACGCTGGCATCGATGATCAACCACATCAACACCCACGAGGCGCGGCGCATCATCGCCATCGAAGACCCCGTGGAATTTCGCTACACCAACATCAAGTCCCTGATCAGCCAGCGCGAAGTCGGGTCGGACGTCGGCAGTTTCGCGGACGCGCTCCGTTCCGCGCTGCGTGCCGACCCGGACGTGATCCTTGTTGGTGAAATGCGCGACGTGGAAACCATCCGCATCGCGATCAAGGCAACGGAAACGGGCCACCTCGTGTTCTCCACTCTGCACACGCGCGGCGCCGTGCACACCATTCAGCGCATCCTTGGAAACTTCGAACAAAGCGAACACGACATGCTGCGCGACCAGTTGTCGCTGAACATGCTCGCGGCAATGACGCAGCGCCTGGTGAAGACAGCCGATGGCAAGGGACGTCGCGCCGCCGTGGAAATCATGGTGAATAACGGCGTCGTGGCAAAACTGATCCGCGAAAACCGCATCGCCGACATTCAGGGTTACATCTCAAGCCGCGAGGAAGGCATGCGCACGATGGATCAGGCGCTCGCGGACCTTGTGCGCGCAAAGGAAGTGGCGCTTGAGGAGGCGCAAATCCATTGCAACGATTTCTACGCCCTGAAACGCGCCATTGCCGGCGGCTCCGCATCGGGCGACAAGGGCGGCATCATTGGATGATGCAGTAGCCGGAATCGGACAGCCTTCATGAGCAAGCACGCCACACTGAATGGAAAGACCGCCTGGATCACCGGCGCATCGCGCGGCATCGGGCGCGCGATCGCGGTGGCGCTGGCGCGCGGGGGAGTCACCGTGTGCGCGGGTGCCCGCTCCATCGCGGAATTGCAGCAGCTCTCGACTGTGATGAAGAGCGAAGACAAGATCGTCCACCCCCTGGAATTGGACGTCGCTTCGCGCGATAGCGTGGATGCCTTCGCCGAAAAGGCGCTGGAGATCGCAGGTCCCCCCTCCATCGTTGTGAACAGCGCGGGTTTGGGCATCTGGAAGGACATCGATCAACTGGAACCGGAGGATTTCGACCGCCAGATTGACGTGAACCTGAAGGGATCATGGTACGTCGCACGCGCGGCGGTGCCGCACTTGAAGCGGCTGGGGAACGGCCACATCATCAACATCAGTTCCATCGCGGGCCGCGTGGCGTTCCGGCGCGGAACGGGCTACTGCGCAAGCAAGGCGGGGGTGAATGCCATGAGCGAGGCCCTTGTCCATGAGCTTCGCGATTTCGGAATCAGGGTGACGACCATCGCGCCGGGAAGCGTGCAAACGGGATTTCACGCGCAGGCGCTCTCATCAGCGCACCATGGGGACATGGACTGGATGCTGGAGCCGGACACCATCGCAAAGGCGGTGCTGCACGTGCTGTCGCTGCCCGACGAAGCGCTGGTGAATTACTACGAAGTCAGGCCGCTCAAACCCGCAAAGAAATGACGATCGTCATTTCCCCGTAGCGTTAGCCAGCCACGCCCGCATCTTCCCCACGCCAGCCACCAGCGATTTTCCTGAGAAATTCATCGTAGGCGTCATGCATCGCCTCGCGCACGCCGGTGATGCGCGTAAGGGCATCCAACCCCTTCACGCGGCAGTTCAATCCGCTCATCGTTGCAGCGAACAATGCGGAACGAAGGGGATCCTTCGTGCGCAAATACTCCGCAAGAAAACCCGATGAAAAACAATCGCCGCATCCCGTGGTGTCCACGATGGGCACGTCATCCATGGCGGGAATGCGGACGAAGCGCATACGGCCCGCCTCGCGCCACGCCATCGCGCATCCGGCGCCACCCAGCGTGATGTTGACAATGCTGGGGCCTTCCGCCTGAAGAAAACGAAGGGCGCAGTCGCGAAACTCCCGCTCCGTTTTCGGATGCACGTCCAACAGGCGCTCCACCTCCCACTCATTTGCCTGCACGATGTCCACGTTGCGAAGCCACTGCTCCCAATCATTGAAGCGATGACCGGGAACGGGAATGCCATCCTTGCGAAGCTTGCCAAGGTTGTGAAGGTCGAAGTACACAATCCCCTTCACGAACTTCCGCAGCTTGCGAAGGACGGGAAGCGTCATCTCCGTGCCCGTCAGGAAATTCACGAGCACCGCGTCGCACTGCGCGGCGGGGGCGATGAAGGCCTCATCGTATTGCGGCGTTGTGACGGTCATGCATTCGCGGCGCGAACTCGGCGTCACGTAGACGAGATCATTGCGATCCGTGCCTGCGGGATTGATGCGCAGGTTGCTTGCGTCAATGCGCGGAAACCGCGCGAAGAAACCGGACTCAAGCTGGCGCAGGTGTTCTTCGGAAAGATAGGTGAAGGGAAGAATCGTGTCGGTCGGTTCCGTCGTCGCTGCAAGGGCGGCAATGTTGTATAGCGTCCCACCGAGCGACTCAAAGACGTCACCGCTGACAGTCCTGATGCGGTCATGCATGAACGCGCCGAAGGTTCCGATTTTCATCGTGTGCGCAATTCCTGGATGCCCGCGCGAATGATGCTGAAATCGTAGCGACAGGGATCGTCCGGCGAGATACGCCTCATGCGACGGGTGATCTCCTCTGCGGCGCGCTGGTCGGCCGTGCTGCGGCGCGTAAGGCGCAGCTTGCGGCAAAGGCGCAGCACATGGACATCAACCGGCATCACAAGACGCGATGGGGACACGAAGGAAGACCAGATTCCAAGGTCAACACCATCCGCAGGGCGCACCATCCAGCGCAGAAAGAGGTTCATGCGCTTGCACGCGGAACCACCGGCGGGCGACGTGAGGAGGATGCTCGTGACGGGAGGAAGCGCCTGGGACTTCGCATTGCTGCGCCCCCGCACCGTTAGTGGCGCGATGGGTTGCGATTGAATGGCAGCGACAAACTTCGACAGCGCGGGAAGCACGTTGTCCCCTTCCTGATCATCAAGCGACCGCCAGAGATTCCCCAGCGAACCATGCTGGCGCAAGACGCTCCCGATCATCGCGAGGAGAACTTCCACGTCAACGGGGCGAACCCAGCGATGATACAGGTTGCCAACGGCGCCGCGCAAATCCTCCGGCGCACGCTCGCGAAGCCATCGTGCCGGCGACGCACCCATGACGCCGTGAAGCTGATCCAGCACCGCAAGGATCGCCTTGATGTTCCCCGACGCGAAGACTGCGGCGAGGAGCGCGGCCACCTCGCGGTCCTCATCAGAAACGAAGCGATGCGCAAAATGCAGCGGATCACCGGGAAGAAATTCCGGCCGATGATAGCGGGCATAAAGCTGCTCGAACAATTCGCGAAGGTCTGCATCGCGCGAGGCTGGCTTACAGGAGGTTCGAAGCGTCATGGAAAAAAAGAACCCCGCTGTTGAGGGCGGGGATTCGTCGAAGGCAAATGAAAAGCAAAACGCCCGTCAGATGTCCGCGTCAGCGATTTCCTTCTCATAGAAGTTTTCATCCTCCTCGCCACCAAGGAAGGACCCAAAGGTGGAGAGGAAAATCGCCGCGACCAGATTGCCCGCGTTCGGGGGAACCGCTGCGGCAATGGACGTGAAAACAATGCTGGTGCCCAAGGCAAGAACATGGGCAAGGGGGCTGTGGAGGAAGGTATCGATCATGCACAGAGTGAAAAGGAGGAAGGGATCGCGGTCAAAGGGGAAATTGAGGCCTCCCATTTCGCTTGCGATTGGCCCTTTGGCGGGTAGGTTCACTGGTAACAGGTCCGTGGAGGCTTCATGATGGTTTCTCGTCGAACGAGTGTATTGATCACAAGTATTCTTGCCGCCGGTCTTTGCGGCATTTTTGCGCCCGCCCTTGCGCAGGACCCCGGTGCGCCCGCAGCAGCCGATCCAGCGGCAGACCCTTTCATGAATTCCACGCCCGCAGGAACGGAAACCACTTTTGACCCATCATTCGGCGGTCCCGCAGCACCGGCCGCTCCCGAAGCTGCAAGCCCCGTTGCAACAGCGCCCGATGGCGCCATCACGCCGGGGCCCATTTCCGCAGACGCAGTGGCCGCAGGGGAAGTTACCTCCCCGTTCGCCTCCGCACCGGGCGCGGCACCAGCTGCTCCCGCTCCTGCGGACGCGACGGCAACAACTGCCGCAGCCCCGGCGACCGGCGGTCCCACAGCAGGCACGGGGAACACCGCAAATAACGGCAAAGGCATCTCCCAACTTTACGAATTCCGCTACGTCCCCTCCGCCTCGTTCAACGGCCGCAAGATTGTGACGCGCAAGCAGATGACGCGCGACGAGGCGGCAGCATTCGACACGGCGGTTGCCGCCGAATTTGCCAAGATGGCGGAGGAGGGCGTCCTGCCGAACAAGCGCTTCAACAAGGCAACCGGCAACTCGCAGGAATGGGGGCAATGGATGCTCTACGCGTTCCAGTTGGAAAACTGGGCGACCTACTGCAGCAACGTGGCCCTCGGCGGAACAAACTTCAAGTTCGACCCCAACAATGACATCAAGTGGCCGGGTGATCCGACGAAGCAGGAATTGGCGCAGGCAACCAGCGCGGGCGGAGAATTTGCGGGGGACGGCGGCGGCGGAAAGGGAGGCGGTGGGCGTCCCGAACGTCCGAAGAATATCTACAACGAAACTCGCTCCCTCGATGATCAAGTCATGGACTTCGTGCCAGTCCCCGATACGCGCGGCGGACAAGGCCAGCAGCCAACCGTGGTCGATCCCAAGCAGATGGACGACCAGACGAAGGAAATTTACAACCGCTTCCTGACCGCACTCCGCGCGGAGGAAAAACGCCAGACGGAGTTCCTGAAGAAACTGGCGAACGACATCGACCAGCGCGCGCGCGATCGCGCCTCATACGCGGAATGGCGCGACAACCAGAAGCACATCGTGATGGACTACGTGAACGACTGGAACCGCCGCTATGAAGGCAAGGTCGTCACGGTCGCCGGAGTGCGTTACGAATTGTACAAGCCCGGCACGGTTCCCAAGAACACCACGCGCTACGCAAACATCGTGGTGACGGACTACGAACTGACACCCTACGACCTGCTGAACGAGGACGGAAGTCTGCGCGGGCCCGCGAAATAAAACACTATCAGTGATGATGCGCGAAACCGGCGGAGGAAGACTCCGCCGGTTTCTTTTTTCCCTTGTGATGCCACCCCGCACCGCTCCTTTTGCTTGGGAAAGAATGTGCTGCCACCACAGCACGGCAAGGACACAATACGGAGCACGCGATGCCACCCCGCAGCAGCGATGAAGATGATGATTCCTGGAGCGACAGCTCTGAAGATTATGACGATGATGACGACGATGATGATGACGAGGAGGAAGGCGCCGAAATCGAAGCGCTGATTTCCCAGTCGGACGAACTTGCGGAGCGCGGAGACCAACGCAGAGCACTTCGCCTGTGGCGGAAAAACATCGACCGCGTCGCCGACGAACCGATCGCGTTCTACCAACTGGCGCTGGCCATTTTCCGCGTGATCGAGGAAGCCTCCGCCACGGAGGAAATCTGGCACGCCGACGCGGACCTTGTGGGCATGTACGAAGAAGCCATCGGAATCCTTGAAGAAGCAATCACCATGGACGACGAGCACGTTGATTCCTGGAACCTCTATGGCGCCCTGCTGGCATTGCGCGAAAACAACGAGGAAGCCATCGTGGCATGGGAACGTTCCCTCGACTTGGACCCCAACCAGAAAGTGGTGAAGGAAGACCTGAAGCGACTGAAGAAACTCGTCGAGGAAGAGTGAAACGTCCACGGAACAGGAGCCGGAAAAGAAACCCGAACGCGAGCCGGTGAGGCTTTCACCTCCGCCGTCCAACGTTTGTTTGTGCTTCCATGTTCCGCTGAACAAGATCGTCAAGTTCATCCGTCTGGAAAAACCCCGCGTCGCATCGCAGGTTTCCGAATGCTACGGCGCGGGGACGGGCTGCGGTTGGTGCATTCCCTTCATCGAGCAAATCTTCGAGCAAATGAAACGCGACCCGGACGCAAACCCGCAGATGACCATGACGGCGGATGAGTACCGCGCGCGGCGCCGCGAATACCACAAGAAGATCAATTGGCAGGCAATGAAGGACGAACGACCGGAGGACACCACCCCGGAAAAGGAGCCACAATGAAGCGCCTTCCCGTGCTGGCGTTGACGACCGGTGATCCGGCGGGAATCGGGCCGGAAATTTCGCTGCGCGCCGCCGCCGACGACGAACTTCGCAGGCTGTGCCGCCTGATCCTGATTGGCGACGCAAGCGTGCTTGAAGGCATTCGCGCCGCGAGCAAGGTTGACAGCGCAATCCTGGCTTTCCCTGCAGAGCAGGCCGCCGCAGTGATCGGCAACAGCCCGCGCGATGGCGTGATCGAATTGCTCGACTGCCGAACGCTGCCACACGCAATCCCTCTGGCCATGCCAAGCGAGCAGGGGGGAGCGGCGAGCTTCGCGTATATACGCACCGCCATTGAGCTCGCCCAGAGCGGCATCGTTGACGGCGTGGTGACTGCGCCGGTGAACAAGCTGGCGTGGAGCCTTGCCGGCGTGACGCAGCCGGGCCACACGGAAGTCTTTGCGGAGGAAACCCACTCCGATCCCTATGCAATGCTCATGTACAGCGACAAACTGGCCGTGGGGCTCGTGACGTGCCACCAGTCGCTGGCAACCGTCCCGGAATCACTGACGATGGAACGCATCGTCGCGACCGGGGAACTGCTGGCGGAATCCATCGCCAAGATTCGCGGCGGAAAGGTGCGAATCGCCGTGCTGGGGCTGAATCCCCACGCGGGCGAATCTGGGTTGTTTGGAAATGAGGAGCGCCGGATCATCAGTCCCGCAGTGCATGAACTGCAGCGGCGTGGCATCGACGCGGAGGGACCGCTTCCCCCCGACACCGCATTCACGGCAAAGGCGCTGGCGCGCTACGATGCGTTCCTGTGCATGTATCATGATCAGGGCCTCATCCCCTTCAAGATGGTGAGCTTCGATGATGGCGTGAACGTGACGATGGGGCTCCCCTTCGTGAGGACAAGCGTGGATCACGGGACGGCGGATGACCTTGCGGGGCGCGGCGTCGCGGGCATCACAAGCATGATCGCCGCGGCGAAGCTGGCGGCACGTCTTGCGTCACGTGGCGATTGAATTTCCCGATGGGATCGAAAGAACAGAACCGGCAAGGGCTGATTCCACCCTGCAATGAAGCACGACGGTGAAGGTCGTGCCTTCGCCTTCAACGCTGTAGCAGGTCATTTCGCCGCCATGGGCATTAATGATGCGGCGCGCAATGGCAAGGCCAAGGCCCACGCCGGGTTTTTCGCGGGTGCCGCCGCGGAAGAACTTGTCGAAAATCCGCGTGATGTCCGTGCGCGAAATTCCCGGACCCGTGTCGCTTACGGCGATGATGACGGTGAGTGGATCACTGCGGTCCTTCTTTGCGCGCACGTGAACCTTGTCCCCGGCGCGGCAATACTTCGCGCAGTTGCTCATCAGATTTTCGAACACAACACCCATGCGTGGAACGTCGATGCGAAGCGGCGGAAGGTCCGTAGGAACATCCTGCGTGAGCGTGATCCCCTTCTCGCGCAATACCTCATGGAAACCATCCACCACGTCATGAATCCACTTGGACGTATCAACGGTCTCCACCTGCATTTTCATGGCGCCGGCCTGAATGCGTGCCATGCCGAGCAAATTCTCGATGGTCTCGTGCAGCCGTTCTGATTCGTCGATGGCGGTGGAAAGCAGTTCCTTGTCGATCTGCGCAAGGTCCTCGTTGTTGCTCCTCAGCATGTGAAGGCTCATGCGCACTGCGGTGAGCGGGGTTTTCAACTGGTGGGAGACGGTCGCCACAAGGTCCGTCTTCATCTCATCAAGCTGCCGCAGGTACGAAACGTCGCTTAGCAGCAGCACCAGTTCATCGGTTTCGCTCCCCTGCTCATTGAGGAGTGGAAAGACGCCGGGAAGACAAAACTTCTCATCACCGTTGATGAAGATTTGCAGCGACTTGTCCAGTTCGCGACGGATTTCCGGATTCCCCGTGTGAGCCGCCTGCTCAACCATGAGGCGAATGGTCGGCCAAGGGATCCCCTCTGGCGCGGTGGCGGGCGCCGCTTCCACCATCTTTCGTGCGATGGCATTCATATATCCGATGCGTCCATCGCGATCGAGAACGAACACCGCATCGGGAAGACAGTCCATCGCCATCTCGCTGCGACGCTCGATGCGCTTCATCAACCGTGCGTCGTCCCTGCGCGTCTCGCGCACGCGATGAAGGAGGCGATCAAGGGCATCCGCGAGGTCGCCTATTTCATCCGAGCGACGGCGGGAACCAAGCGCCCTTTCAGGCGGCTCGGTGTCGTAGGAGTCGATCGCCATGACAAGCTCGCGCGTTGGTTGTACAAAGAGCCGACCGAGCGCCAACATGAACCCGATGCTCAACAAAAGACCAAGCCCCGCGATCACCATGAGCATCAACTGCGCGCGATCCAGTTTCACCTGAAGCTCCTCAATCGTCCGGTCGGACAGCTCCATGTTGGTCCTGATTACCTTTTCCAGCGACTCGCGCGTGCGCATCGCCGCAGGCTGGATCGTGCCCTCCCAATATGCGTTCTTCGCGGGGCCCGCCGGCATCATGTAGGCGAGGCGAACGCTTTCCGAATACTCGGCCCAGTTCCGCTTTAGCTCCACGATTTCTTCCGATTTTTCATCGAGCCGAACGCTGTGGGCGAATTCATTGATCATCGAATTCACGCGCTCGACGTCCCGCACGTGGGCGGTCGCGGATTGGCGATCCTCCTCCGTCGAGAAGAGCGCCGCGCTTCCAACCTTCGGCAATTGCACGAAAATCGACGTCGCATTCACGACGATATGACTGTTGTCCTGCGTTGCCTGGCCCAGGCTGTTGCTGAAATCAGAAGTCAGCGACAAGCTGACCCCCGCAAGCAGCAGCAGCAGGACGAGCAGGCCCCCGAAAGCGACAATGATTCTTTCGCGAATCTTCATCGTGTTGTCGCGGAACTTCGCCGCGAACCCCTAGATGATACCGTAGCGTTTGCGACGGCGATACAGAGTCGTTTGATCAAACCCCAGCGTCCGCGCCGCATCCTCAAGATTCGGACACGCGGCGAGAACGCTGCGAATGTGCTGCTCCTCTACGGCGTCCAGCGTCGCAAGCGGCCCGCACGATGATGCCTGTGCGGCATGGCTGGCGGACTCAGCATGATCGTCCCCCGCCGGCACGGGGGTCCTGTTTGCGCGCATGCCGCTCCCCGTCGTGCTCTTCGAAATCTTGATGGGAAAAAGCTCCGGCCCCATCGGCCCGGTCCCCGTTGACAGAAGAAGACAGCGCTCAATCACGTTGCGAAGTTCGCGAATGTTGCCGGGCCAGGAATACTCCACGAGAAGATTCTTCGCCGCATCGGACAGGGCGCGCGGCGGCCTGTTGTACGCGGCGGATAGTTCCGTAATCAGGCTCTCCGCGATGGGAATGATGTCCCCTTGGCGGTCGCGCAGCGGAACCAGCTCAAGCTCAATCACGTTGAGCCGGAACATGAGGTCCTCGCGGAATTTTCCCTCACGCACATGCTGCTCCAGATCGACGTTGGTCGCGGTGATGATTCGCACGTCCGCCTTCTTTGTCACGGTGTCGCCAACGCTTTCGTACTCACGATCTTGAATGAAGCGCAGCATCTTCGCCTGAAGCGACGGCGTCATTTCCCCGATTTCGTCCAGGAAAAGCGTGCCTCGCTGCGCCGATGCGATGCGCCCCGCATAGTCCCGGTGCGCGCCGGTGAATGAGCCCTTCACGTGGCCGAAGAGTTCGCTTTCGAGCAATTCGTGTGAAAGCGATGGGCACGACACGACCACGAACGGGTGCGCCGCGCGGTGGCTGATTTCATGGATGCGGCGCGCGAGCACCGTCTTCCCCGTCCCCGATTCGCCGCGAATGAGAACCGTGACGTCGGTTCCCGCAACGCTGGAGGCGAGTTCGAGCATCCCCTTCATGCGCCCGTTGGAGGATTCGAGAAGGGATTTCGTGCCCGCCGGCGAGGACTTGGCCACGCGCGAGGAAAGCTCTTCCACACGGCTCTCAAGATCGGAAATGCGGCGAACTTTTTCAACAATGTGAAGCACCTGATCCGGCGAGAAGGGCTTCGCAAGATAATCGGCTGCACCGTCCTGCATGGCCTTAACCGCCGATTCCACGCTGGCATGTGCCGTGATGATGACGATCTTCATCCACGGAAAACGCGAGTGAAATGGCGCCACAAGATCGAGCCCCGATTCGTTGCCAAGACGCACATCCAGCAGCACGATGTCGAACGTCTTCGATGCCGCCATCGCTTCCGCATCGGATGCCGATGAAGCCGTTTCAACGCGGTGCCCCTTGGCTTCCAGACAAATCTTCAGAACGCGGCAGATCGACGCCTCGTCGTCCACGACCAGAATATCCAACTTTGATTCGGGGACCCCAGCCATTCGCCGCAGCTTCTCCGCATTAAAAAATCCAATGGGATTAGCATGGAATACCTGAATTGCCTTCGGGTCAAGGGTGACAGACCTCATTATCGCGTGGCGACGGGGTCTCCATAAAGAAAATAGAATACGGGCCCCACAACAGGCAGCAGCAGAACGGCGGCGATCCAGAAGAGCTTCGAGGAGACGTCGATCCTGCCGGCGAGAATGATGGCAATCATGACCGCATCAATGACGCCAATGAATGTCAGGACTGTTTGAAACATGGTCCCTGCACGACATCCGCCTTCATGCGAATCCGTTCTTACGCCTCAGGAACGAGATGCCCCACCACGAGACAGCCGGCAAACAGGACGATGAACACGCAGAAACAAATCCTCGCAATTCCCATCATCGCACCGGCAATGCCTGCGAAACTGCACATGCCGGCAACAAGCGCGATAACCAGAAATGTGATGGCCCAGCCTATCATGCCCGTTCTCGTCTTTCCTCCCGCAGTGGAGGCACCGCGTTCCTGATATCATGTTATCAAGCGGTGTGCCGCATTCCCGAATTTTTCCAGATGCCGTATTTGCAACTGTCACTGTTTGCTTTATCACAATTCGATGTCCCATGCGAAGCTCCACAATGCAATATCACCCGTTCCGCATGGCATTTTGCACGGCGCAGGGTGTTGTGGGTTTTGAATTGCGAATGGATATACACAACGCGGGATCAGCATCCCGACGTCGAAAACGAATGGGACGCGCCGATCAATTTCCCGGCAGGTTCTTGAGAACAGCCTTCGTGAACACGCCAATGGAAACGCGCAGCAATCCCTTGAAAAGAGGAACGCGAAGAAGCTGGCTGCCAATGTAACCAGCCGCCACAACGATGGCCGCAGTAGTGATCGGATTTTCCTTCACGGCGGCGCAGACATTGACGGGATTGATGGTGGAGCGCGCCTCCGCCAGGGATTGTTCCCATTGCGCGCGTGCCGCCTGTAACTCGCGCTGCAAAATTTCGTGCTGCTCGTGTCTGGGGGGAGGGATCATAGTTTCAACCTCTTCTGGGCGCTCCACAGCACGAATGCCGCAACAGCGTGGGTAATGACGAGAACAAGCGGCCCCATGGCGGGCTCGTGGGTGAGCGTGATGGCGGCGCGCCAAAGGAAGATGGAAAAGAAAATCCAGGCGACAAAAAGCATCGCGACGGTGCCGCACCACAGGAAGAAACGCGCCGCCGCAAGGCGGGCCTTCTCCTGCGTGACGAATGCGGTGAGTCTCACATGGGCGCGCAAATAGGCGAGGCAACTTGTCAGAAGCGGCTTAGCCTGCCCGATGAATGCCTGAACGTCCGCCCACAACTTTTCCGCAGCAACAGAATCGGGCGGGGCACTGGATGCCCCGCCCGCATGAGTCTGGGAGGTGCCTGATGTATCCGACGCTGTGGTGCCGACTTCTCCGACCGGCTTGAAGAATTCGGGGCCTCGTGTTGGCTCCATCAAATACTCCCTATCGCTGGGAAGGATTTACTTCCGGCTTACCAGAAAACCAAGTACGAAACCGGCTGCGGCGGCAGTGAGCAACGAGCGACCGGGGTTCGCCTTGATGTAATTGCCGATCTTCTTTTCGACGTCCGCAAGCGACGTGTTGTTCGCCTCGTGCAGCATTTCCTTCGCACGTTCTTTGTATTCGCCGGCATGCTCGCGGGCCGAATCGATCAGCTCGTTGGCACCGACGGCAAGGCGGCGCCCAACGGACTCTGCATTTTCAATCTTCTCTTCGATCTGTGTTTTCATGTGAGAGCCCCTGTGTGCGGTGTGTGTGTTGTTGAACATGGGAAGTTCCCCGTGTGATTTGAATCATGCCCGCCCGCGAGGTGTGTGGTCGATGACTTTCTCAAAGCATCCCGTCCACAATCACGCCGATGGCGGTGCCCCAGCGGGGCCGAAAACACGGCGTCCCTTCCCGTCGCTTCCTGCGGAAGCAACCCCTGCCAAAGGATGAGGCAAAATCCGCGCCTTGGCATTCAAAAAAATTTGGACCAAGGGATTTCGTGGAGCGAAAAAGGGCTATCATATGGCCCGTGCAACGCCGGTCAATTCGGCAGGTCATCCTCCGTGACCTGCGGAACGTTCGTGCTGCTCTTGATGGTAAGCTCCGGTTCCTCGGCCTCCGGCCAGATCATGGAGGTGATGATGCAAAGCGCCAGCACGCCAATGATGACGCCAAGGGTCACGAAGGGGCTGATGTGGCTGCCAAAGTGGTGCTGATACACCATCTTGCAACCGATGGCGACGAGGATGAAGGAAAGGCCGTAGTGCAGGTGATGGAAAAGTTTCATGATGCCATGCACCACGAAATACAATGAACGAAGGCCCAGAATTGCGAAGATGTTGGAGGTAAAGAGAATGAACTGATCGTGTGTGATGGCGAGGATCGCCGGGATTGAATCCATCGCGAACACAAGGTCCGTGCCTTCGATGACGACGAGCACCATGAACAGCGGTGTGGCCCACAGCTTCCCCTCCCGCCGAACAAAGAAGCGATGCCCCTCATAAGTTTTGGTGATGCGGAAGAACCTGCTGACAAGACGGAAGAAGATGTTCTTTTCGCCGTCGAATTCCGCACCTTTGCTGAACCACATCTTGAAGCCGGTGACCACAAGCAGGGCGCCCAGCACGTACAGCAGCCAGTCGAACTTCTTGATGAGAACGCTGGCACCAACGATCATGATGCCGCGCATGACAATCGCGCCAAGGATTCCGTATACGAGCACGCGGCGCTGATATTCCTGAGGCACCCGGAAGAAGGTAAAAATCATCAGGAAGACAAAGATATTATCGACGCTGAGCGATTGTTCGATCAGGTAGCCGGTGAGGAACTCCGCGGCCTTTTCCTTCCCCTCGGTAAAAAACACGAAGGCATTGAAGCCAAGCGCAATGCTAACCCAAATGAACACCCATGTGAGCGCGGCGCGGAACGACGGGTCCTTTGGCTTCTTGGAGAAAAAACCAAGGTCCAACGCCATCATGAACAAGATGACGACGCCAAAAATTATCCACTCAATGGTGTGCGACGGTGTTGGTTGGGTTTGTGGCATCAGCCTGCTTTTGCGAAAGGAATGGGCGAAGGCTCAACTTCGCGTGCGATGACGGTTTGAGGGAAACATCAACCGGTCAAGGCTAACACGACACGGCCTTGCAACGAATCTGTTGAGGCAGAAATCAAAAGCGCCCACGATTTCCACCATGGAACGTGACCATTCCCTGAGCAGCTTTCCACTGTGGCTTGAATTGTCGGGACTTCCCGCAACGTTGAATGGTGATGGGAAGCATCCCTTCGTCTGGAGCGTTTTCCACCGCATCGTGGAGGAGGATTTGCGCCAGAACGCGACGAAGCCCGCGATAACGGAACTCACCGTGAACCAATTGACAGCGGCCTGCGGCGTCGACGCGAAGAAGGTACACAAGGCGATCGGGCTGATGCGCAAGGCGGGCGTGGCGCGCGCATTCCTTCCGGAGAA
>JADZDZ010000252.1 GCA_020850785.1 Candidatus Sumerlaeota bacterium
CATGCGGTTCTTGCCTCCCGTCACGGGGAGTATGTTCGCGCGCTGACGGGCGAGCGCCTCGACGGCATGACGGTTCGCGAGTTGTGGGTGAAGATTCTGGAGAAGTGCGCCCCGGCGCTGCTGGAGGAGAGCATCGCGTTGCGGACGATTCTGGACCCGCGAGGTGGTTCACTTTCAGAGCGAATTCTTCGCAGGCTGGGGAGCCACGACCACTGGCCCAAGAATGAGGTTCAGGGGGTGTATCGCGACCTTTGCACGGCGCTGCAAAGCAATGGGGTGTTTGCCGCGAGCGGGACCACCTGACGCGCAACTGGGCTTTACTCCGCAACGGATGCCGGAGACCATCCCGACGTGTCCGCCAAGGCCGCAAAGAGCGCCGCAACGCCTTCACTCAGCGCGCGCGAGGATCAGGAACCAGTTCCACTGAAGGCCGCCGCCACGATGCGGCTTTCGATCATTGAAGGTTCGTTGACGACGGTCTTCCTGAACTGGACGGCGGGTTCCGTTATCACCGGTTTCATGCAGTATCATGACGCGAGCACCATGCAGCTCGCGCTGGTTGGCAGCATTCCCGCGCTGGCGCAGGCGTCGGCGCCGATCGCGGCGTGGATTCAAAGTTTCTATCCTCATCCGAAGAAGCTGACCACGATTCTTGCCGCCATTGGACGCACGCTCTGGTTGTTGCCCGCGCTGTGGCCGTTCTTCTCGCTGCCGAAGGAAGCAGTGCCCGCCTACACGATTGTGTTGATGGCGACGTCGTATTTCTTCCTTCAAGCGTGCGGCGCGGTGTGGACCGCATGGATGGGAAGCGTGGTTCCTCCGCGCATTCGCGGGCGCTATTTCGGACGGCGCACGGCAATCCTCGGCATGGTGGGCCTCGTGGCGAACGTGCTCGCGGGCGTATTCCTCGATCACGTGGGTGCGCCGATCAACTACCAGATCATTTTTTTCATTGGCGTCGTGTGCGCACTGACGGCGACGAACATGTTCAAGAGGCATTGGGAGCCGCCGGTTGTCGCAGCGCCGGTGCGATTGCATGAAGTCATTCGCGGGCCGCTGCGCGATCCGAACCTTCGCCGGCTGCTGATGTTCGTCGCCTACTGGCAGGCGTCGGTGCTGCTGGCGGCGACTTTCGTGTATCCCTACTTCCAGAAGGGGCACCTGCACATGACGTTCACGCAGATCGGAATCTATCAGGCGATTGCGGCGACGGGTTCGCTGATTTTCGGGCCGATGTGGGGGAAGGTGGCGGATCGTTTTGGCAACAAGAGCGTCCTGAGCATCACGACAGTGCTCGCGGGAAGCGTCGTGCCGCTGACGTGGATGGTGATCGCTCCGCGCAGTCCCGGCATGCTCTATTTCAATGCGGTGCTCGATGCGCTGGCGTGGAGTGCGGTGACGCCGGCGATTTTCAACCTGTCACTGGCGACCGCGCCGCCGAAGGATCGCATCGCCTACATCAGCGTGATCAACCTGTGCGCTGGTGTTTCGGGCTTTCTGGGAGGATTGCTTTCCGCGTTCCTGATGGATATTTTCGAAATGACGCGCTGCACAATCGCGGGCTTTGAGTGGACGGAGTATCACACCCTGTTCGCGGTGAGTGCATGCCTTCGTTCCTGCGCGTGGATTCTGGTGAAGCGGGTGCATGAAACCCACGCCTGGCGCACGCGGGACGTGCTGCTGGAGGTGCTGCCGCGCTTCACGAATTTTGTCTGGCGTCGCTGACGGCCTTCGTGGCGATGGCGCTGGCGGGAATCAGGGCAATCATTGTCGCGAGCATGTGCGCCACATGGCGCTCGTTGAAATTGTAGACAAAGCCGAAGATCAGCATTCCAATGAGCGCGGGAAAGGCCACGGCCAGACCGGGGGGAATTCCCTGCTTCCATTGCGCGCGGATGGCGCCCCAGCCGCAGCGAACGAGCACGACCAGAAACAGCATATACGCCGTGAAGCCAATGATGCCCGTTTCCGCGAGCGCCTGCAGGTAGACCTGATGCAGGTCCGGCTGGCGGAATCCTGCAGATCGCAGTTCGTACTGCTCAAGGCCGGCGTCGCTTAGGAAGATGTTTCCGCCGTAGCCGATGCCGGTGAAGGGGTTTTCGCGAATTGTCTCCAGCCCCTGCTGCCACAAACTGAAACGGCCTGACAACAACAGGTCGGGGCGCGTGGCGTCGGAAACGAAGGAGGAGGCGCGCTGGCGCACCGATGGCGATGCGATTCCCGCGCTTGCGACCAATGCGATTGCGACCACGGGTATCCACCAGCGTCCGCGCAGCAGCAACAACGTTCCCGTGCAGGCGACGCCGGCGCCAATCCACGCGCCACGCGATTTCGTCATCAGCAGAAACCATGTGGAAACCATCATTGCAACGATGATGATCGCGGAGGTGGCGAGCTTGCGGCGTCCCGCCTCGTGCATGAGCAGGGCGAGCATCGCGGGAAGGGCCATGATGAACACCGACGCGGATTTTGTGTAGCTTTCGAGCATTCCCTTCGCGCGGTAATATGGCGCGCCGCTGGAATCCTGTGCCTTGTAGACGAAGTCCGTAAGCTGTTCAACGATTCCCGCATTGACGAGTCGCCTACCGTAAAACAACACGACAAGGCCAAGGATCGCGCTGATGATTCCCGCAATGCTGAAACCAATGAGCACGTGGTACTGGCGCGCGCGCGTCGTGGCCCAGGCGGCGATGCAAAGGAAGAGAATGCCGAACCAGAGGTGCTGGTAGTAGAGGAAGCTTTTGAAGCTGTACAGCTTTTCGATGGAGTCCTGACAGGAAATGATGATGGCCGCAAATACGAGGAGAATCGCCTCCCCGAAACCGCGCAACCGCTCCGCATTGATGCGTTTCAGGTAGATGCAGAGGGAAATGGCCGCGATCGTGAAGCCAGTGGCGATGGCGCGCCCGATGCGCGAATGATTCTCAAAGGTGCACAGCGTCAGCATCACACCAATTGCCAGCGCGATCAGCAGGTTGAGCCAGTGCGGCACGGAATCACCTGCGACGCGTTCATTCATCGGCGCGTTTTCTCCGGGCCAGCGATGAAAGTTTTCGCAGGAAAAGGTGGCGTGTGAGGGGATTGAGCGGCGGGGCTGCAATGGCGGGCTGCGCGGCGATCATGGCGTAGAGTTCCTCCGCCCGCGCGACGAATTTTTCAATGCTGAAGTGTTCGGCGCGTGCACGTCCGTTGGCGGAAAGCTGCGCGGCGTGCGCGGCGTTTCGCCGCAGTTCCAAGATCGAATCCAGCACCTTGCGCGGGTCCGGGTTCGCCAGTAGAACGCCGTTTTCGCCGCCGCCGATCACCTCCTGGG
>JADZDZ010000253.1 GCA_020850785.1 Candidatus Sumerlaeota bacterium
TCAATCGGGGAAGGGGCTTTCCCTTTACACGGTGGGAACCTGCCGGAATGATCCGCCCCCGTCTGTTACGGATACCCAAATTTGACCCCCCGTGCCCGCAAAGCGCTGTTTCTGATGATCGTACTGGTCGTGTCCAGCATCGGCCAGAGCGTGGATTTCACGCGCGGTTGCATGGGCCGGGCAGGCTTGGATGGCTCCTCGGCCAGCGACGGCTCCTGCGCGAAGGAAAGTGATTCCGGCTGTGCGATGCACTGCCCGAAGGGCTCCTGCTGCTGCGGGAAGCCTCTCCCTCCTGTCATTCCGGGTATGGTTTATTTCAAAGGCTTTCAGTGCGGGCCGGATGACTTTGGCACTGGCGAGGTGATTTTCCCGCAGTTCTTCGCTTGGAAATTTGTTCCCGGCAACGGGCACGTGGGCTTTGCAGTTCCTGATTACTCGCGCGAGCCCATCGGGCAGGCGCAGGATTTCGCAACGGACTTCCGTTCCGCGCCGCCGACGCCTCCGCCCCGAAGCGCCTAACTCCACTTCCAGCCAACAATGCTTTTTCCCGGCCTTCGCGCGTGAGTGCGCCGAAGGCAATGTTGCCGTGCGCGGCGCCACGCATTCGTGCGTGCGAGCGCGTACTCCCTTCGCCTTGTGGGTCATCAGAAGCATGGCCCCATCAAATGGAGACCAAGAAAAATGGCATTTCGTATCAAAGCAATGATCGCTGCCGCCGCCTTGACTGTGTCGGCCGCTGTTTCCTTCGCGCACGTCACTTGGACGCGCCTGAATGCTCCCGATCCGACGAACTTCGCGGTGTATCATTTGGACGACGTAGGTCCGTTCACGGATGGCTCCATCGTCGCATCCAGCCAGCACAATTCGGTGTTTGATCTGGTCGTCGATCCGACCTTCATCGGCACCGGCACCGTGACGAGTTCCGCGGAAACATTCTCCGTCCCCCCCGTCCCCGGAAACACTGGCTCGCTGACCTTCTCCGGACTCGTGAACACGACGATCCCGTCCACGGCCCCCGGCGTTCTTACACCGAACTTCAACGATAACACCATTGAGTTCTGGTTCAAGTGGCCCGTCCCTTTCACCACGCCACAGGAAGTGCGCGTTGGTAGCTCCGCAGGCGCGAAGATTCTCATCAAGCGCGACCCCGTCACCCCGGCGAATGATCGCTTCGGATTGGTGTTCTCCCACGGGGACACCGTTTCCGCTCCGGGCTGGGTGAACGGCACCACCACATGGGGCGATTTTCCGACGGAAGCGCCCCTTGGCGACTGGATTCATGTCGCCGTTGCCACGGATTCGACGGGTGTTGAGAACACGTCGCCCGCCGCTATTGCGTTGGGCCACGAACTCTACCAGCCCGGCACCCGCGCATGGATTTACGTTGGTGGCCACAAGTGGGGACTCGCACCCAACAACTTTATCGATCTCGGCAACAACACCGAGGTTGATCCCATCAACTATCCCAGTGGTCGCGGCATTCGCACACACGATGCGGCGCGCATTCGGATCGAGAACATCACGGGCACCATCCAGATCGATGAACTGACCGTGTGGGCCACGGACCTGAGCAATGCGGGCACCGCCGTTGGAACGTCCGTCACGCCGTCGTCGCCAACTCCTCCCTATCCTGCCGGCCCCTTCTTCGGATTCGGCAATGGCAAGGGGAGCGGAACAGCGGACGTCACCAATTGGTCGATGTTCAACTGATGATCGCAGGTAATCAGGGAAGGGGATGCGTCAATCGCATCTCCTTCCCTTCCTCTCCAGAATTGGGACACGTATCATGAAGAAAGCCTTCACGCTTCTTGAACTGCTGATTGTCGTGGCGATCATTGCGATCCTTGCCGCGATCGCGGTGCCGAACTTCCTTGAGGCGCAGACGCGCTCCAAGGTCTCGCGCGTCGCCGCGGACATGCGCAGCGTGGCCACCGCCATCGAATCCTACGCGGTGGATTGGAACAAGTATCCCTTCTATCTGAATCCGGATGATCAGGGATCACTCATTGGCGAATCGATCACGTTCATTCCGATTCGCATCACCACCCCCGTCGCCTTCATGACAAGCCTTCCGATTGATCCGTTCCCCGGCAAAAAGAACGGCCTGCCCGTGAAGCCGCATACGTACTTCTACAAACACAACTACCTGCAGATCTATCTGGGCAACCAGAACGACCCCGGCCACATTCAGGCGCACTATCAGACGCTCACGGGCCAGTATCGCGCCGTGCAGTGGGAGCTGTGGACGTGGGGCCCGGACCTGGACGACGATCACGGCACGTTGTTCTATGATCCGACCAATGGCACCGTCAGCAATGGCGACGTGATGCGGTTCGGACCGTAAGGAACGTTTTCCCGATTGGCAGGTTGAAATGGAAACGGCGCGGGTGTGAATCCGCGCCGCCCTTCTTTTTAGCGCCGGTGGTTTTTTGTCAGAACGATTCGTTCTTCACGATGTCATCAAAGGTGTCCTGCTTGCGGACCAACTTGGCTTTTCCGTCCTTCACCAGCACCTCCGCAGGGCGCGGACGGGTGTTGTAGTTGCTCGCCATCACGAAGCCGTAGGCGCCCGCATCCATGATGGAAAGCAGGTCCCCCTGCGCGGGCAAAACCGCCTTGCGATCCTTCGCAATGAAGTCGGTGCTTTCGCAGACGGGGCCGACGAAATCGACGACCTCCGCCTTGCCGCGGCGCTTCGTCACGGGAAGGATTTCGTGATACGCTTCGTAAAGCGTGGGACGGATCAACTCAGTCATCGATGCGTCGAAGATGACGAACGTCTTCTTGTCGCCGCGCTTGATGTATTGCACCTCCGTCACGAGCGCGCCACAGGGGCCGAGAATTGATCGCCCCGGCTCCAGCCGCAGCGAAAGGCCGAGCCGCTTCAGTTCCGGCGCCACCGCCTTTGCGAAGGGCTTCAGGTCCAGCGGCTTCTGCCGCTTCTGGTACGCAATGCCGAAACCGCCGCCAAAATCGAGCGACGTGATGGCCGCGCCTGTTTCGCGGATGAAGGTCTCCGTGAAGTCCACCATCTTCTTCACCAGACGGGGGTGAATTGTTGAATCAAGAATCTGCGAACCGATGTGCGTGTGCAGGCACTGGAGTTTGAGGTTCGTCAGCGATGTCCTGATTTCATTTCCCAGCGCAATCGCCCGCTTCATCGACACGCCGAACTTGTTCTCCGCCTTGCCGGTGGAAATGTACTTGTGCGTCTTTGCGTCCACGTCGGGATTCACGCGAATTGCCACCGGCGCGATGGTACGCATCTCCTTCGCGACTTCGTTCAGGCGGCGCGCCTCCGCTTCGGACTCAAGGTTGAACTCCTTCACGCCGGCCTTCAGCGCCGCGCGCATTTCATCCTTCGATTTCCCCACGCCGGCGAAGATGATTCGGTCACCCTTGGCGCCGACCTTGAGGACCCGCTGCAATTCGCCACCACTGACGATGTCGAAGGAGGCGCCCTGGTCCTTCAGCAGCTTCAGGATCGCGAGGCTGCTGTTGCTTTTCACGCTGTACGCCACCATGACGTCCATGCCGGGAAACTGGTCCGCGATGCGCCGGTAATTCTGGACAATCAGCCCCCCGGAATAAACGTAGATCGGCGTGCCGTGCTTCTCTGCAATGCTGCGCATTGACACTCCGTCCACCATCAATTCACTGCCTTTGTAGTAGAAACCGACCGCCATGGACGCTCCGTGGGAGGGGGAAAAATGAGGGCCGTAATGAAAGGTGGTGACACCGCAGGGTCAACTCCAATGGATTTGACGCACTTCGGGCGAAGGATGGCGCAAACGTGGGCGAGCAGGGTTTGCTGGGTTCACAGGCGGGAACGCGGATTGTTGACAACATCGAAAAGGTGATCGTCGGCAAGCGCCGTGCGATCATCCATGTCGTGGCGGCATTGCTCGCGGGAGGCCACGTGCTTCTGGAGGACGTGCCGGGAACGGGAAAGACGTCGCTTGCGCGCGCGTTGGCGAGGTCGCTCGACGCCTCCTTCCGCCGCGTGCAATTCACGCCCGATCTCCTCCCCTCCGATCTGACGGGCGTTTCCGTCTACAACCAGAAGAGCGGCGATTTCGAATTCCGTGAAGGCCCCCTCTTCGCCAACATCATTCTTGCCGATGAACTGAATCGCGCGACGCCCCGCACTCAGAGCGCCCTGCTGGAGGCGA
>JADZDZ010000254.1 GCA_020850785.1 Candidatus Sumerlaeota bacterium
AACAGATTAAGGAAATTAGACCTTCCGTTATTATCTTTGGCAACGATTGGAATGACGCGATGCGGGAGGTTTGCTGGCGAGCAGCCAAACTTCGAATTCCAACCGCATGCATCCAGGAAGGCTGCCTGGACTTTGATACGCGGCCACGCATGGGCTATTCTGATTTTCCAATGATTCAAGGGCCGATTATGCCCATGTTCCTGTCGCGGCCTGCATATCTTGCCACGGGAAATTCACGGTTTGATTCGATCAGCAGGCGACCACTTCCCGCAAAGCCTTGCGTGATGATCAATTGCAACTTCACCTATGGGATTCATGAGGAGGAACGGGAGAGATGGGTTCGCGTGGTTGTGGAATCATGCATGAAGTTGGGACTTGACTATTTTATTTCCCAGCATCCCCGCGACAAGGGTCGTTTTCCCGATTACAATGTGAGGCCATCGCATGCAGGCGTTGTTCATGATCACCTCGCCGATGCAACGATTCTCGTAACGCGATTCAGCACCTTGATCTATGAGGCGATGATCATGGGTCGTCGCGTTGTCTACTTCAACCCCTTTGGGGAAAAGATGCGACTCTTCAATGAAGACCGCACAGGGGGACTGCAGAAGGCAATGAGTCACGATGACCTTCCCAAGGCGATGGAGCGCGCCGCAACCACCATGGACGCGGAGGAGCAAATGCGTTTCGACCAGTTTGTCGCGCTTCATTGCGGAGCCGCCGATGGCTGCGCGGCCACTCGCGTTGCCGGCGCATTGCAGTGGCTTGCTCGTTGTGCCAACCCCATGCCGCGCCGCGGGTTTTTGTCCTATCTGGGAATTTGACAAAGCAGATGCCCCCCACTCCCGTCATCAGTGTCATAATTCCAAGCTACAATTCCGCGCAATGGCTTGCGGAAACTGTTGCGAGCGTGCGCGCCCAGAATTTTCCAGACGTTGAAATCATCATCATCGATGACGGTTCCACGGATGATACTCACGCTGTGGTTTCTCGGCTGCGTGGCGATGACTTGATTTATCACCATAAGACAAACGCAGGGCTTAGCGCCGCGAGAAACACAGGTATTTCCCTGGCACGTGGCAAATACCTCCAGTTTTTGGATGCTGATGATACACTTCTCCCCGGAAAATTCGCCTCACAGACACAGGCCCTTGAAGCCAATCCAACGATCGGATTGCTTGCGGGAGAGACAATTCGCGCGGGCGAGCGTCTCCAGCCGATTTATCTGATGACGCACGAAGAGGGAAAGCTCACCGATGAAGCTGTGAGTCTTCGCCCCTGCTTTCCCGTCCATTCCTATCTGCTCCGTCGTGAATGGGCGGAGAAAGTTTCGGGATTCGATGAGTCACTGAAACCCTGTGGCGATTGGGACTATTATCTTCGATTGAATTCGCTGGGCTGTGAATTTCATTTTCACAAGAACCCCGTGTGCATTTATCGTGCGAGTGCCGGCTCTATGTCTGCAAGTGCCGGACTCTTCACGGAAGAGAAGCTGCGATTGATAGACCGATATATCAAGAATACTGAATGGATACGGCGTGCGAAGCAGGATGCTTATTTGTCGGGAGCAGTTCGATATTTCACCACAACTGATGGATCAAAGGGAGAAAGATATATTCAGGAAGCCTTTGCTCTGAACACCGGCAGTTCCAGAAATTTCGCCCAGCGCGTCATCAACATGATTGCTTTTTGGGCACTCCATCCATTGCCAATCACACTTCAGAAATATTTTGAACAGGTTCGAAAAATACTTCCCGACACTCCACCAGAGTTAAGGGAGTTGGCGCGGGACTTGGATTTTTTTCATGAAAAGTACCGGTTGTTTGCGAATCGGGCACTCGGAAGGGAGGCTATTGTAACCGGAGGGGCAAAACTGGCCCTGCGCCATCCATCGGCAACGGCAAGGCACTTTCTTCGTCTGGCTATTGGAAAGCCATGACCAGCACGGCGGATGTCTCCATAATCGTGCCATGCTATAATGCGGCACGATTTCTACCGGACACAATAAGGAGTGTTCTCGATCAGGAAGGCGTTGATATTCAGTTGATTCTCGTCGATGACGGATCAACTGATGAAACTCCGGCTGTAATTGCGGAGGTGGCGAAGCGTGACAAGCGAGTGCTGTCACTGACAATCACGAATTCCGGTGTGTCCGCAGCGAGGAATGTTGGTATTAAGCATGCACGCGGTGAATTCCTTGGATTTTTGGATGCGGACGACTTACTCGTTTCGGGCTCCATGCTTTCCCAGTGTGCATTCCTCCGTGCGCATCCAGAATATGGTGCTGTAGCGGGATCGTTCGAGCGCATTGACGAAACAGGGCGTGTCATTAGTCGCGAACTTCAAAGTGGTGATGCGATTGAGCCCCGAAGGATGCTTCTTGGGAATTGCGTGCATACCAGTTCCGTGCTCATGCGCCACGATGTCATGCAAAAATTAAAGGGGATGGATACGGCCCTGATTGTGGCTGAAGATTGGGATTTTTTTTCTCGTATGATTCTTGATGGTGTGGTAATTGGCTGCCAGAAACGGGTGGTGTCGCAGTACCGTGTTGTCGCCAATTCACTTTCTTCCAATCCGAGTCGAATGACGGAAGGTTGCCTTCGTGTGATGGAGAAAACTTTTGCATCGCCACAGTTGAAGCAGGAGTGGAAAGAATACAGGAAGGAAGCGGAAATTCGGATTCGCAGGAATGGAGCCTCGCGAGCATTGGCGGTGGGTCGGTTTGAAGAGGCACGCACGCAGTTTTCTGCGCTCCAGCAGTTGGATAAAGCACTCTTCGAGCAGAAGTTTCTGGAGATGGCAAAATCCATTTCGGCATGGTTAGCTCTTGCGGGCGGGAAAATAGACCAACAATTTCTTGCGGGATTGAAAGGCGCACTCCCTGTGGCATTGGACCAATCCGTGTTGCATCGTCACATTGCCTATGGAATGGAACGGCACAAAGTCATGGTGAAGAAAAGAATGGCGGGATTCGCGGCGGCACTGCCACATGGTGCGATGCTGTTTCTTAAATTTCCTGGCCTTGCGATGCATGATTTGTTTCCATTTTTGAGTCGAGCGTCGCGATGAAATTCGCTGCCCTTGTTCCCATCAAAGATCATTCGGAGCGGGTTCCGGGAAAAAATTTCCGGGAGATCGCCGGCCGCCCATTGTGGCAGCACATTGTTGCGATGCTTTCCTCCATGGATGAAATTCCTGCGATCTACATCGATACGGATTCGCAGCGTTTCACTTCGGAAGTGCTGGCACCGTATCCCAAGGTGCGGATCATCGAGCGGCCGGAACGGCTGCGCGGTGATTTCGTTCCCACGAACCATTTGTTCGCGCATGACCTTACGCTGATTCCAGAGACATTTACGCACTTCCTTCAGACCCACACGACGAATCCACTGCTGACGGCGGCAACGATTCGTGCAGCAATGAAGGCGTTGGATGGCGGGCGTGCCGCGCATGATTCGCTCTTCACGGTCACTCCTTATTTCGCGCGCTTCTTTCGCCGCGACGGTTCGGCGATCAACCACGACCCAAGGGAATTGAAGCGCACGCAGGACCTTGATCCCGTGCTGGAGGAGAATTCCAACCTCTACCTGTTCACGCGGGAATCATTTGCCCGGACGGCTTCACGCATCGGCGAAAGGCCGCTGATGTTTGAAATGGATCGCTTGGAGGCGACGGATATCGACGATCCCGCAACATGGCAATTGGCGGAAGCGCTCCTCCTCAATCGGCCTTCATCACAGTGAATCAGACCGAGTTGGAAATCCTGAATCCCCGCGCCTCCATTGTAATTCGCGCTTTCAATGAAGCGCGGCATTTGAAGGAGGTGCTGCGGCGCATCAACGCCCAGAGCGAACGAAACCTTGAAATCATCGTCGTCGATTCCGGTTCCACGGACGAGACGCGCGAAATTGCGGAGGCTGCGGGCGCGCGCATCCTTCACATCGCAAAGGAGGATTTCACGTTCGGTCGTTCGCTGAACATTGGCTGTGCTGCGGCGCGTGGCGAGTTCCTCGTGTTCATCAGCGGCCATTGTTATCCCATGGGTTCGCGATGGCTTGAGGAGCTGCTCGCCCCCTTCTCCAATCCGCAAATCGGATTATCCTATGGCAGGCAGCGTGGCGGCCCCCGCACAAAGTTCAGCGAACATCGCCACTTCCAGAAAACTTTTCGCAACCGCGATGCGATTCCGCAGGATGGCTTCTTCTGCAACAATGCCAACTGCGGGATTCGCAGGTCGCTGTGGGAGCGTCATCATTTTGACGAATCGCTCACGGGGCTTGAGGACCTGGGCTGGGCGAAGTGGCTTGATTCTGCGGGGCTGCGAGTTGCCTATGCTTCGCGTGCCGGTGTGTTCCACCTTCACGACGAAACATGGTCGCAGGTGTTCCGTCGCTATGAGCGGGAGGCAATTGCGCTGAAGCATATTACGCCGGACCTGCATTTTTCCTTCGCGGATTTTCTGCGGTTGTTCTCTTATTCCGCGTGGTTGGATGCGTGCGCCGCAATGCGCGCCGGTTCGTTCCTTCGCAACGCCCCCTCGATCGTCGCCTTTCGCTTCATGCAGTATTGGGGAACGTGGCGTGGATCAAATTATCGCCGTGCCGTCACGCATTCGCTGAAGGAAAAATTCTACTACCCGCACAAGTGACATGACGAAACGACTTGCTGGCGCGATCGACATCACCGTCGAAACCTTTCCGGGAATGGTTGTCTATCCCGGCGAATGCGAAACGCAGAAGGAGTTTCATTTTACGCCGGCGCCGGGTCAGCCCATCACCTGCACGCATTGGTCGCTGACGGCGCACGCGGGGACGCATCTGGATGCGCCGCGCCATTTCGATCCCCGTGGCCGCGCCATCGCGGAGTATCCGCCGGATTTTTTTGAGTTCCGTGCTGCGGTGCTGGACGCAACGGCCCTGCGTGCGCAGCGTCGCCATGCTGATGCCGCATTCATTGAATCCAAGCGCGCGCTGCTCGATGGTTGTGACGCGGTTTTGGTGAAGACGCATCACGGGGAATTGTGGCGCGCCCCCGCCTTCGATGAAGGTCACACTGCCATCGCCCACGACGCTGCGGCGCTGCTGGCCCGCGAAGGGCGCTTTCGCCTCGTGGGGATTGACTATTTTTCCGTGGAACTCTGGGGAGTTGACGTCTTCAACACCCACCTTTCCTTCCTCCTGAATGGCATTTTCATCCTGGAGGGCCTTGATCTGTCGCGCATCGGGGAGGGCGTCTATACCCTCATTTGCCTCCCCGCGAAGTGGCGCGATGCGGAAGCCGCCCCCACGCGTGCGCTTTTGATCCCCTGACGCTTCATTTTTTCCTTGATGTTGTTCGGTAAATCATAGGACAGCCCTTCGCAAGGCGTTCAAAACTTCTCTTCCCGTTCCTGCTGAGAACGCCGTGTTCCCATTCCTGGCGAAAGGTTGCGCCCACCATGAGCAGCGCGTTTCCCACTCCGTCGTATCCGAAGAAACTCTTCTACAAAATCAACGAAGTTTCCGAAATTGTCGGCGTGGAGGCGTATGTTCTGCGCTACTGGGAGACGAAGTTTCCGTCGCTGAAGCCGGAACGGCTCCCCAACGACGAACGCCGCTATCGCGCAAAGGATATTGATTTGCTGCTGCGCATTCGCACGCTGCTTTATGATGAGAAATTCACGATCGCAGGCGCCGTGGATCGCATCAGGAAGGACCCCAAGGGCGCCATTGATGTGCAGGAGGCGTCCCGCGTGATCAGCATCGCGCCGGCAACGCCGCTGCCCGTTCCGCAGGAATCAGAGCCGGAGCTTCCGCTCTCATTTGAAACGGAAGATGAAGCCGTCGCGGAATACGCAATTCCCGTTAGTGCCGTGAAGGCGAAGCTCTCCTCGTTGCGCGCGGAACTGATCGCCCTGCGCGACGCAATCCCGGTAGCCGTCCATTAATCCCCGCGCACAACGACGTTAATCGCCCAGTGCTCTGCGTTTTCCCTGACGGGAATTTCCCTGTTGGGCGTGATGCGCACTTGGGCTTCCGCGTCTCGAATTTGTCGCATTGCGTCCAGCCTCGATGGAGTCGCCACAAGAGCTTCAGTCTTGGGGGGCGTGACGAAGCGTATGGTAAACGAGAAAGCGATCGCCGTGGCGGCAAATGCGCGGGCGGACATGACGGCCAGAAAATAGGATTCCACTTTGCGAAGAATCAGCACCAAGCAGAAAAATCGCGAAGCCATCAGGTAGCGATCAGGTATCATGCCACCATATTTGCCAAGCCGCGGGCTTGGCAAATAGAGGAGCGCACAGGCAATCATCAGATAGATGATAAATCCATCGTACACGTCCCAGCGGCAACCAACTGACGTGGGCTTTTGTTTGGCAAGCTTGAGATGAATCACAACCGATGCTGCAATAAGCACGGATGCCATGATAAAACTTGCCGAAGGCGCGCTGTTCGCAAATCCCAACGTCAGTAAATCAAACACGATCATCATCAAGGCACCGGCCACCTGCGTTGAATCGGTTGTGGCAGAAGCGCGCGCATGGGTCGTGGCGTAAAGAATCGTGACCATCATCAGTGCGATGTATATTATTTTACGCGTTGCCTCCCGTGACTTCCACGCGCCGAAAGCCAAAGGCACGATGAACAGGATACTGTATGGGTGGGTAAGAATAAGTGGAACGCTGAAGATCGCCAAAAGCGAATGTGTTTTCAGGGAAGGCTCGTGCAGCATCCAGAAAATCGCCAGAGACGCCGCCAACAAAACCATCCACTGCGAGTAAATTAGGTTTGCCTGATAAATTGCTCCATATGGCGGCGCCAATGCGAGCGTGCCCGCAGCGGCAAGGCCGTATATACGGGATGTGAACAGGCGACCAAAGGGAAGCAGCGCCAAGGCAAGAGCGGAAATGGCAAGCGCAACGACGGCATACAATGTTGGCGCAAAGTTTCCAGGCGCGGGTGAAAGAACCCACGCGACGACATTCGGAATCAGTGACACATATCCTGCATGTTGTTGCCAAACAACCACTCTCGAATCGGTCGCATTGTAGTAGTGATTGAACAGTATGGTTGCGTCTTCTGCCACCAAGCCCGGCGCCAAGTAGAGTTCCGGCGCGCGCAAAAACAGCAGCAGTGCGATGAATGCGAATGACGCGGAGAAAAGCACCACGTTGCGGGTCATGGATGCTCCTGAGAAAACAGCAGGGTTTCCCGTTCGGGCTTGATAACGCAAGGCTTCATTGAGTTTGGCGTCTGCGGCGACGCATCTCCACCTTGACCAATCCCCCGTTCGCGGGCGTGATGCTTGCCATGTCGCGCACGATGAAACAGGTTCTTGCCCGCCTCGAACGGCTGGAAGTCTTGTACAAGATTTCCAACATCATCAACACGACGCTCGATCCGGAGCAGGTCCTGCGCCTGCTGCTGCAGGAAGTTGTTCGCGTTTCCAACGCCACCAGCGGATCGATCGCCATGATCGACCACAAGCGCGGCATCCTGAACATCGAAACCGCCATCAACATTCCACCGCGCATCTGGAAGCGCCTGAAGCTCGAACTCGGCGTCGGTGTCACCGGATACGTTGCCTGGTCCGGGAAGCCGCTGCGCGTGAATGACGTGCGACGCGATCCGCGCTACGTGCAGGTGCGCTCCGATGTTCGCAGCGAAATGGCGCTGCCGATGATTCTGGAGGGAAAGATCATCGGCGTCATCAATGTGGACTCCACGCGGACGTCGGCCTTCAGCGCCGACGACGAAGACCTTGGCGTCGCCATTGCCAATCAGAGTGCGAAAGTCATCGAGACAGCGCGGCTTCATCAGGCGTTGCGGCAGCACACGGCGCAGATGGAACGCCTTTTCACCGTGGGCAACACGCTGATCCAGCCCGGCCCCGTGCAGCAATTGCTGACGGGCATCGCCGAGGAGGGGCTTCGTCTTCTTCAGGGAAAAATTTGCATGTTGATGGAGGTGAAGGAGGACGGCGAACTGCACCTGTGGGCGACCGCCGGTGCGAGCAGGGAATGGGAGGCTGCGGAATCAATCCCCGTCGATAGTTCACTGCTGGGGCAGGTGGTGAAGCGTGGTGTGCCGATTCGCATCGCAAACGTGCAGACGCACCAGCGCTTCATGCGCCCCGAATTGGCGGAATCGGAGGGCGTCACCTCGCTGCTCGCCGTGCCGGTGCGCTACCAGAACAGCGTGCTTGCGGTGCTGGCGCTCTTCACGGAGGAGCCGCGCAAGTTCCGAGAAACCGACGTGCGACTGCTGCAGCTTCTCGCGAATCAGGGTGCCATCGCGATTGAGAAGGGCCGCCGCATGGAACGGCTGAACCTGATGGAGGAATCGGTGCGCCATGCGGAGCGCTTCTCGCTGCTGGGGACGCTCGCGGCGGAGATCGCCCACGAAATCCGAAATCCCATCACCATCATCAACCTGATGATGCACAGCATTCAGGAGAACGCGGACCACACCGATCAAACACGCAGCGACCTTCACATTGTGACGGAGAAACTTGATCG
>JADZDZ010000255.1 GCA_020850785.1 Candidatus Sumerlaeota bacterium
CCTTCGTCATCTGCATCAGCGGCGCATGGATGTGAAATCGTGATTCACCGGTGACGCCCGCCTTCGTCGCAAGGTTCGCCATGTTTTCAAAGGCGCGGATGAATTCGGGGCGGCAGTCGGGATAGCCGCTGTAGTCCAACGCGTTCACGCCGATATAAATGTCGCTGGCGCCAAGGACTTCCGCCCATGCCAGCGCGAAGGAGAGAAAGATCGTGTTTCGCGCGGGCACGTAGGTGATGGGAATTCCGTCGCCAATTTCATCGGCGCTGCGCGACTTCGGAACATTCACGTCATCGGTAAGCGCGGACCCGCCGAAGGCACGAAGGTCGATGCGCGCCGTGCGATGCTGCAGGGCACCCAGCGCCTTCGCAACCGCCGCCGCCGCGCGGAGCTCCACGTCGTGGCGCTGGCCGTAGTCGAACGACAGCGCGTGGCGGTCAAAGCCATCCGCGTGCGCGATGGCGAGGCACGTCGTCGAATCAAGTCCTCCGCTGAGGAGAACGACGGCCCTTTTCTTCGTGGTTGTGGAGGGAACGCTTGCCATGGGTGCTGCGACGGGGGGAAATGTGCGCGGCGCGGCGGCGGCTGTCAACGGTCAGGCCGGGAATACTTTGGAAAGGGCGATTTTATGGCGCAGGCAAAACGCAAAAAAACTGGGACAAGGCTGTCTGACACCACCGGCATTACGATGCTGGGGGCGGCCACGCGGGGGCCATCGCGGCGGCTTGAATCATTTCCCTTCCATCATCGCGAAAACCGCACGCGGATCATCTTCCGCTGCCAGGAGTTTTCCTGCCTCTGCCCCGTGACGGGCCAGCCGGACTATGCGAAGATCGACGTGGAATACATTCCTTCGGGCCGCGCGATTGAAAGCAAGTCCTTCAAGAATTATCTGTGGTCATTCCGAAACGAAAAGGCCTTCCACGAGGACATCGTGAACAAAATCCTCAATGACGTTCATGATTTCCTGAAGCCGGAGGCGATTCGCGTGACGGGCTACTTCAACGTGCGCGGCGGCATTGCCATCGACGTGGTGGCGGAACGGGGTTTCGGGAAGGACTAATCGTCGCCGAATTTCCATTCGCCGCCGATCATGGTCTTCATCACACCAACATTCAGCAGATCGTGGGGATCGATGGCGTAGGGATCGCGGTCCAGCACGATCAGGTCTGCGAGGAATTGCGGCGCGAGCCTGCCCTGTCTGTCCTCCATCCCGGCGGCCCACGCGGGACCTTCCGTGTAGCCGCGAATGGCCTCGTCCACGGTTAGGCGCGTTTCGGGATACCAGCCTTCCGCGCCCGGTGATCCATCGGCGCGACGCCTCGTAACGGCGGCGTGGATGCCCTTGAATGGTTCAAAGGGTTCCACGGGTGAATCGCTGCCGAAGGCAACATGAACGCCCTGATCAATCTGGATGCGTGCGTTGTAGGCGAGCCGCGAGCGCGCCCCCCAGTAGCGATCCGCAACGGGATAATCGGACGTGGCGTGGATCGGTTGGAAGGAGCCGATGATCTGCAGTTCCGCAAGGCGGGCGGCATCATCGGGATGGATGATCTGAACATGTTCGATGCGGTGGCGCATGGCGGACGGCGGCACGCCGCGTTTGGCTTCGTCGCGGCGCACCTCTTCATAAACGTCCAGCACGTGGCGCACGGCCTCATCGCCGATGGCGTGAATGGTGGAGGGGAAGCCCTTCCGGCTCGCCTCAAGGACGGCGGGAAGCATTTCCGCCTTGCTGGTGACGATCATGCCGCGGTTGAGCGGCTGGCCCTCGTAGGGTTCAACCATCTGTGCCGTCATGGGACCAAGCGCGCCGTCCGCGAAAATCTTCAGGCCGCCAAGGCGCAGCCAGTCATCGCCGAAGCCCGAACGCAACCGCAACTCATGGGCGTGGTGTATATACGGGACGTTGATGTGCTTCAGGATTCGCAGTCCAAGGGTGCCGCGCTGGTGGAGCAACTGCATCGCCTCGAACGCAAGGTTCCAGTCGTAGTCGTGCAGCCCCGTCAGGCCGGAGCGCCACGCAAGCTCCTGCGCCTCCTCCATGGCCGCAGCCACGGCTTCCGCTTCCATCGTGGGAATCGCGCGATAAACGACGCTGTTGGCTTCCTCCAGCAGGAGGCCCGTTGCATTTCCCTTCGCGTCCCGCTGAATTTCCCCGCCCTTGGGGTTTGCAGTGCTGGCAGTGACACCGGCGACCTTCAGCGCCATCGAATTCACCCACACCGCATGGCCGCTGCGCGCGGAAAGGTAGACGGGATTGTTGGGCGTGACGGCATCAAGGTCCGCCGCCGTGGGAAATTCACCGCCGGGCCACACGCCCTGCGCCCAGCCGAAGCCCTGAAGCCATTCACCGGGTTTGGCGTTGCGCGCCGCCTCCGCAACGCGCCGCACCGCTTCCTCCTTCGTCGGCACATCCATCAGGTTGATGCGAGAAAGATTGATGGCGGTTTGCTCCCAGTGGATGTGCGCGTCGATCAGGCCGGGAATCACCGTGGCCCCCTGCAGGTCCTCCACGATTGTGTGGCGGTCCGCCAGCGCACGAACGTCATCGCCGCCAACGGCAACAATCCGTTCGCCATCAATGGCGATGGTTGTCGCGCGCGGGTTGTTCTCGTCAAGTGTGTGGATGATTGCGTTCGTTAGAATGCGATCCATGGGTGAATCCTATGCTGATAGAAATGCGATGTGGATGGTGATGCACGCAGTGCTGATGGCGAGCGTCAGTCCCGCCAGTGCGAAGGGAATTCCGCGATGCTTCAAGCTCTGGGTCAACACCTGACCAATTCCGACAACGGCCAGGGTGCATGTGGTGAACGCGCCCATCAGGATGCCCGCCACGATGGAAAGCTCCATGAACTTGGAGGAGTAGCTCTGCGCCAGCAGCAGCGGAAGAAGGAGCAGCACCAAACCGTTGATCATGGCAAAGTAGCACTTCCCATTCAATGCGGGATTGATGGCGCGCACCGATGGTTTCAGGGAAACAAAATCGAGCATGGCCTGCAGGTATTCCGATTCGCCCACATCCATCAACTGGAAGTCCCTGCACTGCACCGCCAGCCGCGCGGCAAGGCCCTTGGCGTGCGGCTGAAACTGCACGTCAACCAGCAGCTTCGTCGTCTCGAACGGGTAGTCCGTCATGATGGAATTGCCGGGGCGGCGGGTGACGCGTTCGGCCTTCATGGTGTTCATGTTGCCAGTCTTGATGAGCTTGAATCCATCCGCCAGCAGCCGCTTCTGCAGGTGCTCGCGAATTTGCTCCAAGGAATAGCCCGCGAAGAAATGGTCGCGCATCGCGCGCAGTTTTCCCTGCGGCCCTCTTACGAAGATGCAGATGAACGTGCTCAGCACAATGCCCGCCAGATTTGGCGTGAAGGCCACCACCATCATCAGGACGTATTCGGGTCCGTCGCCGAAATTCATCTTACACGGGAACCGCGACTTCGCCGAGGATATTGCGGATGGCGGACTCATCCTCGTGGTGGCTGAAGCCGGCGGTTTCGAAAGTCCGCGCGATCTGCACGCGATGCGCCAGCACCGGAACCGCAAGCGCCTTGATGTCATCAGGGGTTACAAAATCGCGGCCACGCACGGCGGCAAGCGCCTGTGCGCAGCGGCGAAGCGCGATCGCCCCACGGGTGGAGACGCCGATCTCGAACTGCCTGCTGTTGCGCGTGGCTTCCGCGATGCGCACGATGTATTCCAGCAAGTCGTCATCAACCCGGATGCGCATGGCGAAATCCTGCATGGCGATGACTTCGTCTTCGGTCAGCACCGCCTTGACGCTGTTGTCGAGCGCCGTCATGTGCTGCTCGCGCAACACCTGCACTTCATGCGCGCGCTGCGGATAGCCGATGTGAAGCCGCAGAAGGAAGCGATCCATCTGCGATTTCGGCAGCGGAAACGTGCCGTGAAATTCCACGGGATTCTGCGTTGCGAGGACGATGAAGGGGCGCGGCAGCGGATAGACATGGCGGTCGATGGAAACCTGGCCGACATTCATTGCCTCCAGCAGGGCGCTCTGTGTCTTCGGTGTGGTGCGATTGATTTCGTCTGCGAGCACCACGTTGGCAAAAATCGGCCCCTGCCGGAATTCAAATTCTTTCCTCGTCTGGTCGAAGATCGTCACGCCGAGGATGTCCGATGGAAGCATGTCCGACGTGAACTGGATGCGCTGGAACGAGCAGTGAATGGAGTTTGCGATCGTCAGCGCCAAAGTCGTCTTGCCGACGCCGGGAACGTCCTCCAGCAGCACATGCCCGCGGGCGAGCAACGCCACCAGACACAACTCCACAATATCATCCTTGCCGTGAATGATGCTCGTGATGTTCTTGGAAAGCGCCTGAAGTTTTTGGGTGAATTCTGCCGGCACCATGAAATCTGTTCGAAAGACCTCCGCCTTGCGATTCACTTGATGAGCACGGTGGGAGGCGGAAAGGTCAAGCTGTGAAACCCGCCGGAAAGCATCCCCGCCTGCCGCAACGGCCCCATGCGGCGTTGAGGCACCTGCGCGCCGCAGACCCGCTGCTGGCGCGTGCCATCGAGCGCGTGGGGGCGTTCAAGCTCCCGACGTCGCGCCCCGCCACGTTCTACTCGTTATGCCGGGCAATCATCGGCCAGCAGCTTTCCACGACGGTTGCGGGCGCCATCGCCTCGCGCTTCGTGACGCTTTGCGGGGAGGGTGAACAGGTTGCGCCGAAATCCGTCCTGAAACTGTCCGACGAACAATTGCGGGCCGTGGGACTGTCGGGCGCGAAGACGCGCAGCGTGCGGTCGCTGGCGGAATTCTGGCAGCGGGAGAAACTGACGCACGAACGCTTGGAACAAATGCACGACGACGAGTTGATCGACTATCTGACGCAGGTGAAGGGGATCGGCCCCTGGACTGTGAAGATGATCCTGATCTTCAGCCTGCGAAGGCCCGACGTCATGCCGCATGAGGACCTGGGTGTGCGCGTGGGAATCAGGAAAATTCACCGCATGAAGGAAATGCCAACGCCGAAGGAAGCGATCGCAATCGCGGAAAAATGGGCGCCCTATCGCAGCGTCGCGTCATGGTACTGCTGGCAGGTGATACCGATGAAGGAATTCGATTAGGGGGGAAACGTCAACGCGCCCCCTTCGCACGTAATCGCGCGAAGAAGTTCGTCGTGAATCCTTCCGTTGCTGGCGACGCTCCGTTTGCCGAACAGGTCAAACTTCTCGTCCTTGGCGAAGCCCGTGACGCGACCGCCGGCTTCCTCGACCAGCAGCGCCCCCGCGGCCATGTCCCACGGCCTCAACCCGTATTCGTAGAAACCATCGAGGTGCCCCGCCGCCACCATCGCAAAATCCAAAGACGCGGCGCCGAGTCGCAGAATTCCCCGCGATGATTTGATGCATTCCCCCAGCATCGTCATCAGGGGTTTCACGTGGGCCGCGCGGTCGTAGGGAAATCCCGTGACGAGCAATGCGTCCTCCAGTTTGTCCCTTTCCGAAACACGAATTTGCTGCAGGTTGCGAAAGGCGCCGCCGCCGCGTGTGGCAGTGTAAAGCTCATCCAGTGCGGGCGCATAGACAACCCCGGCGATGATCTGTCCCCGGAACGAAACCCCGATGCTCACCGCGAAGAGGCGCAGTCCGTGGGCATAGTTCGTGGTTCCATCCAGCGGGTCCACGATCCACAGGTAGTCGCTCTGCTCGGCGCCGTAGCGGCCTCCCTCCTCACCCAGCACCGCGTGATCGGGAAAGGCGTGCAGAATTTCGCGGTGAATCAGCTCCTCACTTTCGCGATCGGCAATGGTCACCAGATCAATGTGACCCTTCTTCTCATAACTTTCAAGCTTGCGAAAATACCGCATCTGGATGGCGCCCGCCTCCAGCGCGATACGGCGTGCAGTGGCAATGATGGCATCGTATTCGTGTGTCATGAAGCCTATGGAGCGCGGACCGCCGCCGGGGAGCCATGAAAAACAGCGTTGTGCCTGTCCAATGCGGGACGATGATGCGCAGTCATGCGGCGCGTTCTCATCATCTGCTACGATTTTCCCCCCAGCAGCATCGGCATCTGGCGCACGCTGAAGTTTTGCCATTACATGAACGAGTTCGGATGGCATCCGTCGATCCTGACGGTGAAGCCCGCGCCGTCATCGCGCGGGGATGATGCACCGCTGGGGGAGTTGCCGCCCAACACGCGGATTCGCCGTGCAGGGGCGCTGGAACCGGCGCGCGTCTCCCACCTGCTGCGGGAGGCGAAGCGGGCAATCCTCGGATCGCCCGCGCGAAAGGAAGGGAAGCAGGGACCGCCGAGGAACACGAATTCGCTGCTGCGCGACGCGATGGAGTTCCTGCGGCGCTGGGTTTTGATTCCCGACGAGCGGATTGGCTGGCTGCCTTTTGCCTATGCGAAGGCGTGTCGCTGGCTGCGGGAGGAAAAATTCGATGCTGTCTATACGACATCCTTTCCCGCCACCGCCCATGTTGTGGGGGCGATGCTCGCGAAGAAATTTGGCATTCCATTGCTCACGGATTTTCGCGACATCTGGATCGGCAACTACGTCTTCTATCATCCTGCCACAAAGTTCCACGCACGCCTGCAGCGCCGATTGGAAGCCTTCGCAATTTCGCGGGCCTCCAGCGTTGTCAGTGCCACCAGCCAGATCACGGACGATTTCCTTTCCCGCTATCTTGGCGAACCGGCGGAAAAGTTCACGACGATCACGAATGGGTTTGATGATCGTGATTTTCAGTTTCCCGAAGTCACTGCGGATGCGGACCACTTCACGATCTCCTACGTGGGAACGATGTACGGCGCGACGTCGCCCCAGTGGTTCTTCGAGGCGGTGCAGCAGGTCCTGACGGAGAATCCCCGCTGGAACGATAAATTGCGGATACGTTTTGTCGGCTCCATGGTGGAGCCATATCGTTCGCTGATCCGCAAATACCGCCTGTCGCACGTGGTGCGCGTGGATGACTACGTCGCTCATGACGAGGCACTTCGCATCATGGCGGAGGCGAACGCGTTGCTGCTGATCGTGGCGAACGTTCCCGGAAGTCACATCATGCTGACTCAGAAAGTGTTCGAGTATGCCGCGGCGCGCCGACCGATTCTGGGCCTTGTTCCGGGTGGCGCGGCCCGCGATTTTCTGTCTGAATTGAACGAGGGTTGCATTGTTCCCCCCGATGAAACGAAGCCTATCGCCGATGCGTTGCGGCGCATGTTGAAGGCGTGGGAAGTGGCGGGGCGCGAGCGCCTTGGCGCGAATTCCGTGCTTGCGAAGTACCATCGCCGCGCCCTGACGGAGCGCCTCTGCGCGGAGCTTGATCGCATCGCAAAGCCCACCAGAAGGAGGCGGCCGTCGTGACTGTTGCCTTGATCACCGGCGCGAGCATGGGCCTTGGCGAGGAGTTCGCCCGTCAACTTGCCGCGCGGAAGATGGACCTCGTTCTCACCGCCCGCAGCGAGGACAAGCTGCGCGCGCTGGCCGCTGAACTGAGTCGCGCCCATGGGATCAAAACGCACGTCCTTGCGTGCGACTTGTCATGCGAAGGCGCACCGCAGCAGATACTCGATTTCCTCACTGGGAACAATCTGCGGGTTTCCTGGCTGATCAACAACGCAGGTTTTGGCGTGATTGGGCCGCTGGAGGAAATGGACGCCCGCCGCGTGCGCGAAATGATTTCGCTGAATGTGTCGGCGCTGGTGGAATTGACACAACTGCTGCTTCCGCAGCTAAGGCAGGCGGACGATGCGCGGATCATCAACGTGGCATCCACCGCCGCCTTCCAGCCGATTCCGCAATTCAACGTGTACGCGGCCACGAAGGTCTTTGTGCTGCATTTTTCCGAGGCGCTCAGCGAGGAATTGAAGGGGTCACGCATCCGGGTTTTGTGCCTGTGCCCAGGGCCCACACCAACGCAGTTTCACGTGGCGGCGGGAATCGACGCGCGCCTGTTCAATCAGGGACAGACGGCGCAGCAGGTGGTGCGCATGGGAATTCGCGGCAGCGATCGCGGCCGCACGGTGATCGTCTGCCAGCGTGTGTGGACGAACCTCCTGATTCGCCTCACGCCACGAATCATCGTTCGAAAAGTTGCGGGAATAATTGGAAAATTCATGGTCAACCAGAGCCGCAAAAAATGAGCACCGCTTC
>JADZDZ010000256.1 GCA_020850785.1 Candidatus Sumerlaeota bacterium
ATCTTGCTCGCATTCTCAAGGAACATTCGCGTCGGGTGCACGTAGACGAAGATTTGGTCGCCGTCCTGAAGCAGGAAATCCGCCTGGTGGCGCTTCAGCATGCGCCGCGCGTTGAGGAAATAGGACACCGGCTCCCCTCGCGGCGGCGTGCGAACGACTTCCACCCGGCTGGCGGCCCCGTAGCGGAGTCCCCCTTTCTCCGTCAGCACCTGCGTCAGCGTGCGCAGACTTGGGCCAAGGAACACGACGCCGGGATTGTTGACCGGCCCCTGAACCATCACCGTTCCCGCCGATGGTATATACACGATGTCATTCGCATGCAGCGGGATGTTGTAGGACAATTCGCCTTCGTTGATGAAGTCCTCGATGGGAATGATGAGTTCGCGGCGGGGAAGCACGCGATCGCCTTCCTTGATGCGCTTCAGCAGTTCATCCAGCGGCATGTCCGCGCGATCCTTCGGCGTCAGCTTCTCGCGATAGATTTTCAGGAACCGGCCCGGCGGCGGTCCGCCGGAATCGCGGCCGAACGTCAATCCGCCGGCGCGGAAAATCGCGTCCAGCAGCGTGTCGCCAAACAGCAGCGGATACCGTGCGGGCAGCTTCACCGCGCCCAGCACCGAGACCTGATTGTAGTAGAATTTTTCCACCGTCACGATCGGAATCGGGTTTTGTATATACTGCGAGTAGGCGACGCGCAGTTCCTCCTGAAGCGTGCCCGCCGTCTTGCCGTGCACCTTGATCGATCCGATGTAGGGAAGTGTGATCATCGGATTCTCCGTGATGACCACGGTATACAGCCCGCCGTTTTCCTTCGAGACCGGGAAGACGTCATCGCGTCCCACCATCGTCAGCGAAATCACGTCGCCCGCGCCGAGGTAGTATTCCTGCTCATGGGGAAGCTGCAGGTCGGGGGAGCGAATGAGTTCGTTGATCGACGCTTCCACCTGTTCGCGCCGCGGATCTTCGGGTGCGGGAATGTAGCGGCTGCTCTGGCCGCGCGTGGCGCATCCTGCAAGTGCAGCGACGAGCGCCATCAGCAGAAGGGCGCACGGCACCCGCAAGGATTGTGTGAAGGGTAAATGGCTCATGAATCCGCTTTCTGTATAACCTTAAAAATACCCGGTTGGAGAGTCAATGCAACCAATGTCAGCACCATGAAGCCCACCTGCGGGATTCGCAGGTGAAAATCAAGCGTCGCGTGCAGCAGCGCGATGGCAATGCCCGCCATGGCGGCCCGTTGCAGCCGACGGCCACCCCATGACAACCGCGCCGCCCGCAAGCGGGTGCTGTCCACGAAGGCGCGCCCGAAGAAGAACAGAATGATCGCCAGCAGGATGCAGGCTGGGGCACCAAGATCGCACAGCCATTGCAACACGTCGCTGTGGGACCAAATCGGCTCCGTCACCAGCGGATAATTTGCGAAACGATTGATAGAAAATTCCGAGCCGCCGATCCCCACGCCCAGATAATTGCTCTCCCGCAACCCCGCCAGCGACGCCTGCCAAATCTTCAGGCGCGAATTGCCCGACATCGCGTCCCCGCTGAAGAGGCGATCCAACACCCCCTGAAAGAAGAGCGAACCGACGAACAACAACAGGAGCGCGACGATGCTTCCCATCAGCACATTCGTGACGCTGCGCGTCGTGCCTTCGCGGTCGCGCTGCATCCAGTGGGCCGCCTCTGCCATCGCCCACACTCCCAGCACAATCACCGTCACAATCACCGAACTGCGCGACAACGATGTGATCCAACCCAATCCCGCCACGATTCCCATGCCGATGAAAATCAGCAGCGGATTTCTCCCGCCCAGAATGTCCTCGCTCATCATGTCGCTGTGGCGCCTCCACTCGAACAATCCCGTGAAGTAGAGCGGCAGACCGATGATGACAATCACCGCGTAGTGGTTCGCGTTGTACACGCTTCCCGACGCGCGGAACGCCTCCGCAATCAGGTAGTTGAAGAGGCCGAAAAATCCCTCCAGCATGGAGACACTGGTGACGAAGACGATCAACGCAATCGTCGTGGAGCGATGCGTGGCCAGAATCGCGACTCCGGAAAAGAAGAGTGCCGCAGCAATCACGTGTTGCAGTGAGAACCATGCCTTTTCGGGAGCAACGGCCAGCGTCAGCTTTTCGGGAACAGGAATCCCCGCGCTGCTGTAGGATTCCACGATGCCACGCCAGACGGGGGAAATTTTCTGCACAAGGTTCGTCGGCAGCGGAATCAGTTGGATCGTCGCAAGCAGACAGGCCGCCGCAAAGATCAGCAGCAGCCAGCGGGCCGCGGCCATGCGTGGCCCGCTCCAGCGCCCCACCGCGAGGCCAATCGCGGACCAGCATCCCAACGCGCCGCAAATCATCCGTGCCGCGAGGCGAATCCATCCCTCATCCGCGTAGCCGTGGCTTGCGAATCCACCGATGAAGATGCACGCCACCAAAATCACCGCAACACCATCGCCCACGCGCAGCAGCAGTGAACGCCGCCGACCATCGGGCTTGTCCATGATATCCGCGTCGCTCATTGCGACTCCTCAGCCTCCAGAGAAAAATCGCTGATGTAGAGGGAGGTCTGGGCCTCTGGTGATTCGCCGACGGCTCGTGCGTTGAGCGAGATTGCAAGGATTTCGGGATCAGTCGATGGAGGCACATAGAGGGAAAGACGCTGTGGCGATTCGGTCATCTTCACGGAAGGGGATTGAATGCGGCGATTGCGTGTCGTCGTCGCGATCCACGCGTTGCTGGAACCGCCATCGCTTCTCACGGAAACATGAATGTTGAGACCACGCTTCCCATCCCAGGGAAGTTGGTAGAACGGATAGCTGATGGAAACCGGCCCGTTCTTTCCCCAGTCCACACGCGAAAACGAAATGCGAACCGATCCCACCTGATTGTTCGCAGCGTCCGGCGCCACCCACGATCCGCCACCATTTCCGCGCGTGGGAATCGGTTGCCAACCCAGAGGGAATTCGCTGCGAAAAGGGGGATTCTGCAGGTCGATGTTTTCAACGAGGCAGCCATCAAGCCACTGCGCGCCTGATGATTCCGCGCGCCAGATGCGCTCCAGCGCGTCCAGCATCAGGGGAGCCGAAGCGCGCTTGAATGCCAGCAGCCGGAACTGTGGATCGGCGTACGTTGCCTGCGGAATTTCCGCAAGAATTTGCCGAAGCTGTTCCCTGTTGCTTGTGCCAATGGCGTTCAGCAGTTCTCCCGTCTGCGGCGGCGTCAGATCACCCGTTGTAACCATGTCGAAAATTTCGCGCGGCGCCACGCCCATCTGCGACAGTTCGGTCGCGCTCTTCACGCGGAATTGGAAGCCGAATGCGACCACGCTGCGGGCGATCCTGATGGCGTGGTCGCGCTCGCCCAGCAGGCTCCAAAGCTGAATGGAACGAAGCAGTTGGCCGGGAAAGAACGGATCAAGGTCGTCGGAGCGTTCCAGCGCCGCGCGGCCCTGCGGAATATTGCCCGCAAAAAGTTCATTCTGCGCGTAGCTGAACCACAATTCGGAGGCAAGCGGCGCCCGCACGATCGCCTCCTGCAAATCCTGCCGCACGCCATCGCGGTCCGGCGGAAACGTGCGATTCAGGCGAATCATTGAACGATCGGAGAAAGCATCCTTGAGCGGCGGCATCTCCTGCGAGGAAAGCGAGGCCGCCGCGCCCTGACGCTTGATCTCCGCCCAGCGGTCAAGGTCACGCTGGTGGGAAATCTGCAGGCGGCACCAGGCTACGATGCCAAGGCCAAGAAGAGCCGCGATGAGGACCCGCGCGGCGTTTCCCACCGGTCAGGCGCCAACCTTCGAAAGCGCATTCTCGATCGACCGGAACACGAGTTGCCCGTCGGTGCCGCCAAGGAGCGCCTCCATCGCGCGCTCCGGGTGTGGCATCATTCCGAGCACGTTCCCGCGTGTGTTCATGATGCCTGCGATGTCGCCCACGGAGCCATTGAGATTCCCGTGTCTATATGTATAGACAATCTGACCCTCGCCGCGGAGGCGGGCAAGGCCCTCATCGTCAATGTGGAAGCGCCCCTCGCCATGGGCGATGGGGATGCGCAGCTCCTGGTTCACGTCGCAGGCGTTCGTGAAGGCGCTGGTGTTCGCAGCCGCCAGCGTCACCCATTCGCAGCGAAACGACAGGCCTGCGTTGCGCGCGAGGGCACCGGGCAGCAACCCCGCCTCGCACAAAATCTGGAAGCCGTTGCACACGCCCATCACGATCCCGCCGCGCGCCGCGTGTTCCGCCACGGATTTCATCGCGCGGGAGAAGCGCGCAAGCGCCCCGCAGCGCAGGTAGTCCCCGTAGCTGAATCCGCCGGGAACGAAGATCACATCGACGCTCTCCGTCAGCGCATCCTCGTGCCACAGCTTCACCAATTGCCAGTCCATCAGCTTCACCGCGCGGTGCATGTCCTGGTCGCAATTGGATCCGGGAAAGGTAACTACTGCCGCTTTGATGCTCACAAAATCACTTCCTTCCGAGGAAATTCTGTCAACTGCACGGAGGTGTCGCTGCCCACCACCAGCAGGTCGCAAAGGCCGATGAACAAGCCCGTTTCAACAACGCCGGGAATTGCATCCAGGATTCGGCTCAACGCCGGAGCGTCGTCGATCCCGCCCGCATATTCACAATCAACGATGTGGTGCCCCTCGTCGGTGACGAAGGCTTTTCCTTCGCGCTGGCGCAGATGAGGAACGCACTTCGTCCGACGCGCGATGCGCTCGATCGTTGTGTCGTGGCCAAACCTGACGATTTCGATGGGAAGGAAAACTTTGCCGCCGAGCCGATCCACCTTCTTCGAGGCGTCCGTCATGATCACGCGATGGGCGGAGTTCACGGCGACGAGTTTCTCGCGCAGCAGTGCGCCGCCGCCCCCCTTGATGATGTGCCCGTCGTGGTCCACCTGATCCGCGCCGTCGATGTACAGCTCGATCCGTGTTTCCGTGGAGAGCGGCTTGATGGGAATTTGCAGTTTGTTTGCGAGCGCCTCCGTGCCGCTGGAGGTGCACACACCCAGAATCGTCAGCCCCTCGTCGTCCATACGCCGACGAATCTCGTGCAGCGCAAAGGCGGCGGTGCTTCCCGTGCCAAGGCCAACGGTCATGCCGCTCTTAATCAGCGACACGGCGTGATGCGCGGCATTCTTTTTCTGGTCGTCGGCGCTCAATGGCGAATCACCTGAAAAGCGACAGGCTCCGGCCTGTAAAACCGGAGCCTGTCTTAATCGTTACCCGCGTGCGTTGGCAACGGCGAATCAGCAACCGTTACTCGTCGTCATCCTCTTCGTCGTCGTCGCTGTCATCATCGTCATCATCGTCGTCGTCATCATCATCATCATCGTCACGATCATCGCTGAAGTCCTCCTCGTCGGCCTCCTCATCATCGTTGTAGCCCAGGATGCCCATGGAGACGCCGGTGCCGCTCTTCTTTGCGCGCTCCTTGTCCTTGGAGACCTTTTTCTTGTACATCTGGCGAAGGGCCTCGTTGATCTGTTCAGTGACGGTGGCCTTGCTGACCTCGCGGATGTAGGCAACCTCGTCGCAGAGGAATTTCTTCGCCTGCTCCATGATTTCCTTTTCCTTACCCTTCAGGTCATCCGCCTGATCCAGGATATACAACTCGCGAAGCAGCTTGGCGATCTTCATAGGGTCGCCGGACTTCATGATGTCGCGGTAGTTGTTGTATTGAAGCCGCGCGTCGTCGCGGTTGGGGGACACAGGTTGCTTGAGCGAGGCCATCACCTTCTTGACCTCTTCGCGGTCCATGGGACGGCGGATGTTGCGGTTTTCGATCTGGTCGGCGGGGACGTAGACCTTCGCATTTGCTGCGAGGAAGATGTAGACGGTCATTTCCTTGCCGTCCACCTTCATGCGGCGCATCCCTTCCATCGTGCAGATGCCATTGGTCGGCTCGATGATCGTCTCGCCGATGTTGAATTTCATCATCGTCTTGTGAGGCCTTTCAGGTTAGGCGAAGTTTCGCAAAAGATTCGCGATCACAGAATTGCAAGGATAACAGACAAATCCTGGGGGGAAAAGCAAAATCCGCGCGCCTCCCCGATGGGAAGGCGCGGGATTCCAAAGTGACTACTCCATGAACTCGATCAGTTCCTTGCGGCGTTTGGGGTGGCGAAGCTTGTTCAATGCCTTCGTCTCGATCTGGCGTACGCGTTCGCGCGTGACGTTGAAGATCGTGCCCACTTCTTCGAGCGTGCGCGGGAAGTCGCTGCCGCCGATGCCAAAGCGCAGGCGCAGCACCTTCTGCTCGCGCTCCGTCAGCGTGTTGAGGCCCTTCTCGATTTTTTCCTGCATCAGCTTGTAGGCGGTGGCGGTAACGGGGGACTGCGCGTCCTCGTCGGGGATGAAGTCGCCGAAGTGCGAATCGCCGTCCTCGCCGATGGGTGTTTCAAGGCTGATGGGCTGCATCGCGATCTTGAACACACGGCGAATTTTTTCCACCGGCATTCCCATCTTGTCCGCGATTTCGTCGGGTGTGGGTTCGCGCCCGAATTCCTGCACGAGGTAACGCTGCACGCGTGACAGCTTGTTGATTGTTTCGATCATGTGCACGGGAATGCGGATCGTGCGGGCCTGGTCTGCGATTGCGCGCGTCACGGCCTGACGAATCCACCACGTGGCATAGGTGGAGAACTTGTAGCCGCGCTGGTATTCGAACTTGTCAACCGCGCGCATGAGGCCGATGTTCCCCTCCTGGATCAGGTCCAGGAATTGAAGGCCGCGGTTTGTGTATTTCTTCGCGATGGACACAACAAGGCGAAGGTTCGCCTCGACCACCTTCATCTTCGCTTCGTGCGCCTGCTTTTCGCCGCGGCCGATGCGGTCCACGATGATCTTCAGTTCGTCGTAGCTGTTCCCCGCTTCCTTCTCCAGGCGCTTGATGTTGCGCTGCGCCATGCGGATGCGCTTGTCCAGCTTGATCAATTCATCGAGCGACTTGCCCGTCTTCGCGAAGAGCGCCTTGGCCTCCGGCGAGTTCTTCTTCGTCTTGCGAACCACGCGCCGCAGGTCGTCCTCGGACATCATTGCCTTCAGGATTGTCTGGCGGATGTCGCGGTTTGCCTTGTCTATCTTGATATACAGGTCGCGCACCTTCCCCGCGATCTGTTCCACGATGGAGAAGTTCAGGTCCACCTTGCGCAGCAGCTCGTAGATCGTCTCGCGCAGCTTCTCCACCGTGCCGCTGGCTTCCTTGCGTTCCTTGTCGGGGAGCGTCGGGTCTTCCAGCAGGTCGAGCTTGTCCGCGATCACCTCGTAGTGCGACAGCACGAGTTTCAGGTTATCGAGGATGATCTTGATCACGCGCGCGCGTTCTTCGGGATCGGTCTCGTCCACGTTGGCGCGCAGAATGTCGTTCAGGTTGAACTGGCCGGTTTCGATCTTTGCGTAGATGCGCCCCAGTTCCGCGGAGGTCGCCGATGCGCGCGCAATCGCGCCCATGATGTCGTGGCGGCCCTTCTCGATTTCCTTCGCAAGGTAGACTTCCTCATCGCGCGTCAGCAGCGGCACCTTGCCCATTTCCATCAGGTAAAGGCGAACGGGGTCGTCGATGCGCGCGGTATCCGCCGCCTCCTGCAGCAGGTCCTGACGGACGATCGTCGGGCGATCCTCATCGTCCTCCTCGTCCTCCTGCTTTGCGAAGTCCGGCAGCTTCGCGGAACGCCGTGTGGGTGTGGCGGCCTTCTTGGGGTCCTTCTTGTCCTTGTCGCGCTTGGCGTCGCCCTCCTGCTCTTCTTCCTCATCAACAAGGTCTTTCGCCTCGAAAACGTCAATGTCGAGCGCTTCGAGTTCCTGCAGCAGGGTGTCCATTTCGTCCGCCGAAAAATCTTCCGGCAGCTTGCGGGAAAGTTCCTCGTAGGTGAGGTGTCCCTTCTCCTTGCCTTCGCTGATAAGTCCTTCGAGCTGAGTCTTCAGGGCTTCGGGTGCACTATTCTTTTTCATTGAGAGGAACAGAACCTGTATTCGGATCGTATCCGAGTGAGATATACTGCGCAAAAATCTTTAAAGATTGGGGAGTGGGGACTTTGCAATTTCTTACCGTAGTTGCCGCTTTTTATCCATGAATGCGCCACAATGTGCCTTTTTTGGCTTGAAAAAGGGCAAAATCCACCCTACCATAAATCGCAGCAATTTTCATTCCCCAACTCCATTCTGCGGAGGCTCTTCAAAGAGCTGGTTTGAAATGTGCTCCTGCAGGTGAGTGTTTCACCACACCCCACGAAAGACCAAAATCCATGAAAGCGAAGGCATTCACTCTAATTGAGCTGCTGATTGTGGTGGCGATTATTGCGATTCTGGCGGCGATCGCGGTTCCCAATTTCCTCGAAGCACAAACCCGTGCGAAGGTTTCCCGCGCAAAGGCGGACCTGCGCTCTCTTGCGGTTGGCGCGGAGTCCTACTATGTGGACAACAACGCCTATCCCTACACAAACAGCCAGGGAACGTCCATCTGGATGCCTGGCGGTGGGCCGTTCAACGCGACGATCCGTGCCGGCGGTGTTACGTCCCCGATTTCCTATTTGTCCACGATTCCGGAGGACGTTTTCAAGCATGCGATCGACGAGCCGGGCGGCTTTAAGGCCGCTCCCATTTACATGGAGAAGGCGGGTTGGGGCATAACGAATGGAGTTCCTCTTCGGAACAAACCATCGCGCGTCCCCAGCGACGCCAATGGTACGTTAAATGGTGTGTCTTCCGTGCTTGTTCCGAAGACGACGGAGGCGGAGACGCCGTACGTGTGGTTGATGTACAGCCTTGGGCCTGACATGACGCCGTTCGTCACTGATCGGCCCGTGGCCAACGGAACGGTCCTGAATGGGTCGCGTTGGACGATCCTGAACCTTTATGATCCCACGAACGGAACGATCAGCACCGGCAACATTATTCGCCTGCCGGGTGGTTCCAACTTCCCATGATGATGAAGGCGTGATCGATGTCATCCACCGGCGCGGAAAACCGCGCCGGTTTTTTTTGACAGGCGTTTTCGGAAACCATGCGGCAAGCGCGATGGGGAGGGAAATGTCCTACTGCTTCAGCGCGGAAACCCAGGCGTTCGGTTTCACTGCCGCCACGTTCTTGTGTTCCGTGTGGCATTCCATGCAGGACCATTTGTTGAAGTTGCGATGGTTCAGCACGAAGAGTTCGCCGACTTCCTTCCGCATCTCCGCCGGCATTCCCGACGTGTCTTCCTTGCTCATGTACATGGCAACGGCTTCGTCATGGGGGAGCCCCTTTTTCAACTCACCGTGGCACTGCGAAGTCTGGCAGGTGATGGACGTTCGCATTCCCAATTCCGAACCCTGCGGCACGTGGCACTTGTAACATTCCACGGTTCCGTAGCCGGAGTCGGAATGATGCGTGAAGCCCATGGAGGCGGTGTACTTGCGCGGGTCTGCGGAGCCCGCCACCCACAGCGCGCCGCAAATGATGACGCTGGCGACGATCGCTCCGTAGCTCAGATACTTGGGTACTTGTTTTTCCGCGACGGCCATCGTTGCTTCCTTAGTTTCCCATGAATTTCAGGCTTTGCATGATGTGCAGCACCGACATGAGGATGAAAAATACAGCGAGCGGATAGTGCACGAGGCGCCACCCGGCGAGGAACTGCGCGGACAGTGCCTGCAGCATCAATTGTCTCGGATCGCCCTTCGCCCCGCGCAGTTCCATCTGGCGCAGTTGCAACTGGCGCCGCAGCGCACGGAAAATCATCAGGCCGACAGAGCCTGAAATCGCCGTGATGAGCAGCACAGAGGAAATGAGAATCGTGAGCAACGACCTTGCGGGATAGCCGCCCGGCGTGATGTCGCGCAGCCAGTTTCCGCTGTGGATCAGCAGCATCGCCACGGAGGGAACCGCCGTCGAAATGTGGACGTACAACCACACGCGCAGGCTTCCCACGATGGGCAGCCAGCCACGGCGCGCGATCGCGACGTAGAAGATGCACGACAGCGAGAATGCCAGCAGATAAGTTCCGAAATCGCCGCAGAACTTCAGCACGTACTCCATGTTGTGATTGCGAAGGGCCTTTTCCCCCAGAATGGTGCCGATGGCCAGACAGAACCACGCGGCGGCGAGGAAGATCGATCGCTTCGTGATGTCGACACGCTCGTTTCGCGTGAATTGCAGAAGCGCCTCACCCAGCAATTGCTTTGTGCCGGCCAGGCTCGCGCCCTTCTGGGTCGCTTCCGTCAGCACGCGACTCCACGCAGCGAAGCACTCGTCGAAATCCTTGAAGCGCTTCTTCGGATCCTTCTCCACCATGCGCAGGATCACGTGATCAACTTCGCGCGGAAGTTGCGTATTGATGAGTGACGGGGCCTTTGGAATTTCGTCCACCTGCGCACGCAACATCGCCTTCGGGTTCCCGGCCTTGAATGGCAATTCACCCGTCAGGCAGTAGTACAACGTTATGCCGAGCGAGTACATGTCGCTGAGCGGCGTCAGCTTTTCGGAGCGCACCTGCTCCGGCGATGCGTACTGTGGTGTGCCGGAAAAGCCCTCGCCCGCGCCGAAGTCGCTCATCATTCCCGCCAGACCGAAGTCCACGATCTTCAGGTCGCCGTTTTCATCCACCATCATGTTCGCGGGCTTGATGTCGCGGTGGACGAGTCCATCCTCCGCCGTGCGCGCAAGCGCGCTGCAAGCCTGGCATGCGAGATTCGCAACCACGTCCACGCGCATCGCCCCGCCGGATTCCGTGACCAGTTCCTTCAGTGTCTTCCCGTTCAGGAATTCCATCGTGAAGCACGCGATGCCCTGATCCATGAAGATTTCGTACACCTTCACGATGCGCGCGTGGTTGATGTTGCCCAGCGTCTGCGCCTCGATGCGGAACGCCGTCAAAAATTCCTCAGGGTTCGCGTTGAGCGGTATATGCAGCCGCTTCATCGCAACCAGACGATTGAGCGAAACCTGCTTTGCCAGATAGACCTCGCCCTGTCCGCCTGTGCCGAGCTTGTCGAGGAGGATGTGGCCCGCCAGCGGCTTTCCAATCAGCTCGCTCTTGTCGCGCGCCTTCGCGATGCGAAGCCTGTCCGAATCGGACAGCACCGAATCCACGCTGCCTGTCAGGTCGCCGGCGAATGAATACGAGACAGCGGTGGAACGTGGGTTGCTTGTCACTCCCGATCCCGTTGTGCCGGGCGTGGTCTGCATCACAAGGGTTGCAGCCGGGTCATCGACTTTCCTGATGTCGCGCTCCGTTGACGCGGAATTGCGCGCTGTCATCACGGTGACGATTGTTTCGATGTCGGGGAGATCGTTCGGCAGGTATTTGCGCAATTCCGGCGTGCCCAGAATTCGCAGAAGTTCCTCGATGTCCTTCCGTGATTTGTCCTTCATCTCGCTGGATTCGGCGAGGATCGAAATCAGCGGTTCGCGTTTGCCGCGTTCCCACTGCAATTTTGCCAGCGGCTCAAGGCTCTGCGGCGCGCACAACCCATGGCGCACAAGCATTCCGAAGAGAAGGTAATCCTCCCGAAAAAGAAAGCCACTTGCAGGGGTTGACTCCTCCGAAACCAGCGTTTTCTCTTCCATATGCCAGCGTCATCCGGGTGAGTTTGATTTAAGCATTAATTGCGGATTTGGTCGTTCTGGTGCGTCTGTAGCAAGGTCAAATGCATTGAAGATGGATGGATCGACAAATGAACAACGCGGGCAGAAAATTTCGCGCCGTCGCGCTTCTTGATCGCGATGGTACAATCAATGAGGAAGTAAACTATCTTTACAATCCGGAGCAGGTGAAGCTCCTTCCCGGCGCTGCCCGCGCCATTTCGATCCTCAATAGCGAGAGCATCGCGGTCATCATCACGACAAATCAGTCGGGCATCGGCCGCGGAATGTTCGATGAAGCCGCGCTGGCCTCCGTTCATGCCAAGCTGTTGGAGGACCTTAAGAAGGAGGGCGCGGTGGTGGATGCGATTTACTTCTGCCCTGCGCTTCCCGACGCGGGTGATGTTCGCCGCAAGCCGTCGCGCGGAATGTACGACGATGCCGTGCGCGATCTGGCGCTGGGTGACATTCCCGTCTATTCCATCGGCGATCGCACGCTTGATGTGGAGTTTGGCGTGCGCTGCGGCGGGAAGGGGATCCGCGTCCTCACCGGCCATCAGTTGAAGGAGGACCTGCCGATGGACATTCGCGCCCTCCACGAAAAGCGCGAACGTCGTCTCATCTTCACGGCGGAGAACCTGCTGGAGGCGGCGCACGTCCTCCTCGCGGATTTGAACTCGGAGGCGGGGAGGAACGACGCCACGCTTCAGAAGAAATTTGCCGATGTCTATACAACGGCCCGTTCCATCGCGGAGGAGCGCGCGCAGGGGAATCGCGTCGTACTTGCGAATGGCTGCTTCGACCTGCTCCACGGCGGCCACGCCAGCTATCTTGCGGACGCGCGCGCGCTCGGCGATCGTCTTGTCGTCGCCATCAACTCAAATGCCTCCGTCGCGCGCC
>JADZDZ010000257.1 GCA_020850785.1 Candidatus Sumerlaeota bacterium
ATCTCTTCTGGGCGCACTACTGGGGCGCGAAGATTCTCGCCGGGGATGATACCACGCCATTCGTTACCAGCCGACTTCAAACGTGGCGCGCGGACACGAAGCCCTTCGCCGAACGCGTGCTGGAAAATCGTGTGAACAAGCGCGCTGATTGCGTGATTGTGAATGCGCAGTCCGTCGCCGATTCCTGCCTCGCGCGGGAACGGAACCTTGATGGGAAGATTGAGATCATCCACAACGGCATCGATCTGGATGAAGTTGATTCATCCGACGCTGAAAATCTGAAGGCAGAAAACGCTCGGCAAATTTCCATCGTCAATGTTGCGAATGTTCATCCCTTGAAGGGGCATGATGATCTTCTGGCAGCGCACAGGATCGTTCGCGCTCAACGGCCGGAGGTGAGATTGTTCCTCTGCGGCTCCGGCACCGACCAACTATCCACGGATGATGACAGCGTGGTCTTGAGGGGCTCGATGTCGTCGGTTATTCCCGTGATCAAGGGAGCGGACATCGCCGTGCAGGCTTCCCGCGACGAGGGAATGTCGGTGGCGCTTCTCGAATACATGGCTTGTGGAAAGCCCGTCGTCGCGACGGACGTGGGCGGCACGCGCGAAGCCGTTCAGGACGGCGCCAACGGCCTACTGGCGCGCGCAGGGGCCCCGGCGGACTTGGCGGAAAAAATCCTCGCGCTGGTCAACGACCGGGAAATGCAGCGGCGCTTCGCCGCGCGGGCCCGCGAAACGGTGGAGGAAAAATTCTCCAGCGCCGTGAACGTGCAACGGCATGAAGAAGTTTACCGGAACTTGATCGAGCGAAAACGTCGTCAGGCGTAGGCGCGATAGTCCACACGCGGGAAGATGTTGTCCTTCTGCTCCAGCACGGAAAGCCGCGACTCGTCGATCTTGTCATTGATGATCATCTCGTAAAGATCGTTGAAGCGCAGCAGGTGGTCGCGCGTTCGCTTGATGGCGTAGTTCACCACCGTGTTGGTCTTCATGATGAAGGCCCAATCGCTCGCCTGCGCAAGAAGGAGCTCGCGCGCGGCCTGATTAAGCGCACGGCGTTGCAGGTCGGTCGGCTTCCTGTGCTTCTCCGCCAGCTTGCTCATGCGTTCCGCCGCCTTGTGCAGGTGGCGGTAGACCCAGTCATTCGATCCATCCAGCCAAACTTCCGCGTAGCCGCGATTTCCCCAGGAGCTTTCGCAGGGCATCGCCACCTGATTGCCGGGATAAAGGTCCAGATACTCCGACGGCGTGATCGGCGCGATTTCATCCTGATCGAAGTGCATCTTGCGGAAGAGGTAATCCAAGAACTGCGGCCCTTCGTACCACCAATGGCCGAACAGTTCCGCATCATAGGGGGACACAATCAGCGGCAGCCGATCCATCAGCGTCGAAAGATGAAGTGCCTGCTGCTGGCGGTTGAACAGGAAATTCCCCGCGTGCGTTGCGGCGGCTTCGCGCGCGTCGCGCGGATTGTAGGCCTGCTTCTCATGCAGATCAACCTTGCCAGTGATCTTGTGATACTTCAGGCCCGTTGACTTGCGCGTTCCGCTTTCATGGATGTAGGGACGAATGTATTCGTAGTCCAGATCGAAGCCGATGTCGCGATAGAATTCGCGATAGCGGAAGTCGCCGGGATAGCCATCCTGCGCGGACCACACACTGCGGCTCGATTCAATGTCGCGTCCGAACGCGGCGACGCCCGTGGGCGTGTAGAGCGGCGCGAAGACACCGTACTGCGGGCGCTTGTCGGCGAACAGGATGCCGTGCGAATCGAGGAAGAAATAACGAATGCCGACTTCCTTGATGAACTGGTCCACGCCGGGGTAGAAGCCGCATTCGGGCAGCCAGATTCCTTTCGGTGCGCGCCCGAAGGTCTGCTCATAATGATCACGGCCGATGCGAATCTGCGCACGCACCGCAGCCGGTGATTCCTTCATCAGCGGAAGGAAGGCGTGCGTTGCGGCGCAGGTGATGATCTCCAGTTTTCCAAGTTGCTGGAAATGGCGGAATCCATCAAGGATGCGGCCGCCGTACTTCCCCTCGTAAATCTTCCGACATTCCTTCATGCGGGAATAGTACATCAGCGCCACGTCGTGGAAGTCGGGCGAACTGCGCGTGCGTTCGACTTCCTTCTCCGTCAATTCCGTGAGGGCGATCAGGTGTTGCAGGTAGCGCTCCTGCAGCAGTTCGTCCTCCAGCATGGAACAAAGCGTTGGCGTGAAGACCATCGTCAGGCGGAAGTCGCAGCCGTCGCGCTCCCACCCTTCCATCACCTGAAGCAGCGGAACGTAGGTTTCCGTGATTGCTTCGAACAGCCAGTCCTCCTCCATGCAGTCCTCATATTCGGGATGACGCACGAAGGGGAGGTGCGCGTGCAGCACCGGCGCGAAGAAACCTTTTCGCGTGGTGTCCTCGCGCAGGGGGCGGTTGGGTGATTTTTTTGTTTTCGTCGGCATGGCAGTAGGGAACGGCGCCCGGCGGATCGTTCGCAAGACTTTTCCGGCGCTCAGGAAGGTCTGTCCGGCAGCAGCCCCGTGCGCAGGAATTTTTCCAGCAATGTCACCGTGTTGTCATGAGTCAGGGTTGTTGTGTGCAGGAAAACAATGCGATGGGTTTTGAGGAAGGAATCATCCGCCTCCGTATCCATCGTGGACTCATAAGCGACCGCCTTTTCCTTCAGGGCCGCCATGATTCCCTCGTTCCGCGCCTTCAGGTGATCGGTGTATATGCTGCAAAAACGGCCCGTCTTGTTGCGGATCAGCCACCCGGAATATTCTCCAATGTTCCCGTAGGCGGCGTCCAGCAGGTAGACCTCCGACAGGTTGTCCTCCACGCCGCCATGCTTCAGGCACATCGCAATGCCGTAGTAGGCGCCGCTGTGTCCCGTCAGCACGACATGGCCAAGGTTCGCTGCGGGGATTTTGTCGTCGGCCTTCAAGACCTGCAACGATTCCGCGAGGAGGTTCTTCAGGCCGTCCTTGTCCTCAAGTTTCCCAAGCCCGGAATCGGGAACGTCCTTGGGGCCTTCCGGAAAAATCAGAATCACATTCTTCTTGGAGGCCACCACCTGTTCCCGCAGCCGGAATTTCTCCACTGCCGCAGCGACGTTGTTGTTGTGGCCATGGAAGTAGACGAGCACGTCCGTCTTCTCGCCCGTCTTGTAGCCCTTCGGGATGAAAAGGAGGACGCTGGAATCGCTGTAGTGCTTCTCCGCCGGATAGACCTTCTCCCCCTTCTTGAAGCCATCCTTGCGGCTGTCGTGCGGATAGGGGGCGCTCTTCATGGGCACGATGGCGGTCTGGCCGAGGTCCGTTGTTGTCCAATCCGCCGCCCGTGCGACACCTGCCAGCAGCAGGCAGAGGCATAGGAACAACGTAACTTGGTGTTTCATGGAATGATCTCCTGCAACGATGAGAGACCGGCCAGCATCATCATTTCAGGCGCAAAGCGTCAAGCCTGCGCGCACGGTCATTCGTGGTCCAGGCTTCCGCGGGTGACGCCGAGCTTGCTGCTGGCGCGCAGGGAACGCCACAGGTCGTGACCGCTGCGTGCGCCGGACAGCACACCGCTGTAGGCATCGATCACCGCATTCACCTGCGCTGCGTCGTCCATCAGGAAATCCGCGCGGAAGCGCCGCACGCCCGCCTGCAGCATCTGGTCGAGGTACTCCGACGCGCTTTGCGGAATCGCATTGAACACGGTGTTGCGACAACCGGCGTCCGCCTTCACGGGATGCTCGTGCCCCACGCGGTCGCGCAGCGCGATGCCGTGCGATTCGCAGGGGCGTCCGCAATTCGTGAAGTCCGTTCCCGTGCTTAGGAAGCGGCAGAACACGCAATGCTCCATGTGAAACATTGGCATGTATTGGTGCAGCGTTACTTCAAACCACTGCGGCGGCGCGTGCGCCATCAGGTCCATCAACTGCGTCATGTTGAGGTCGTAGCTCGGCGTCTGGAGGTGGAATCCGTGGCGATGCATCAACCGAGCCGTAAGGTCGTTCTCGATGTTCATTGAATAGTCGGCAACGAGCCTGATCGCCGCGTCCTCCGCGCGCAGGATGTGCCACGATGACAAATTGCGAACGAGGATCGCATCGGGCTCCGATTGCAACAGCACGCGGACGAAGCCCGCTTCGCCCGGCTTCACGATGCGCAGCGTCGCCGGCGCGAAGCACGGTCCGCCGCGCGGAATCAGCTTTCGCGCTTCCTTGTGCAGCCGAATGTCCTCAAAATCCGTGTAGATCGTGTGGATGCCACCATGCGCCACCGCCGCGCGCACCTGCTCCAGCGACCGGCAGAGCACGGAAAGTTGCGGCGTTGCGGGTGCTCCTTCCGGCTCCGCGGTGGCAGCGCGTAATGCCGCCAGCGCACCCGCGTTGACACGCCGCGGCGGGGCTTCGCGCCGTGCTGCGACAAGCTCCTCAACGGCACGGCGTCGCAGGTCGTTCAGTCGGCTGAGCGGCACCATCACGTCGCCTTCCAGCGTTGCCTCCAGGTGCTCCAGCACGAACGGCGTGTTGCCCATGCGACCGATTTGTTCCTGCAGCACCTCGCGCGTCAGCGGGCGCTTCACTGCGGCCTCTGCAGGCTGCGAATCATGCACCGTCACCGTGCGGCCAAACTCATCGATCAGCGTCAGCGCCAGCGGCTTTCCCACGGCGGCGGCGACCTTCGCGCGCACCGGGCGGTGATGGTGAATTTTTCCCTCCGCGTAGGATGCCGCCAACTCCGCATCCAGCGCAGGATCGCTCGTTTTCCAAATCCTGTCGCCGGCGCGCAGCTTCTGGAAATTGATCTTCCCGCTTCCGAATCGCAGCACCGCTTCGATGGATGGCACGCCATCTTCCAAGGGATCGAATTTTCTGATCGAAGTCCCCGTCCGGAAAAGTTCGAACAGGCGCCCGCCTTCCTCATCCTCATCGGCCTTCCCGCCGTCGAAGACAACGCCGTCGCCCAGCTTCAGCGGCCCTTCGATGCGTGCGACGACGCCATTCTTCTGCACGTGCTTCACCGTGCCAAGAAACAGGCCGCGCTTTTTCGGGAAGCGTCCTTCAACCACCGCCTGATGATTCGTTTCGTGCAGGTAGCCACCCGTCAATCCGCGGCTGAAGGTCATCTCCAGCATCCGCCGCGATTGCTCATCCAACTTTGGCGCCATGCCAGCGAAGGCTTCATCGACCGCCTTGCGATAGGCTTTCACGGTCGCGGCCACGTACTGGGGGGATTTCAGGCGCCCCTCGATTTTCAGACTCACAATGCCGATGTCGGAAAGATCGCCGATGTCCTCGAAGGCTGAGAGGTCCTTTGGCGAAAGGAGGTAGCGCAGGTCGCCCATCTCCTTCTGCGTGCCATCGACAACCAGGTCGTAGGGGAGGCGACAGGCCTGCGCGCATTCGCCGCGATTCGCGCTGCGTCCGCCAAGCGCCTCGCTCGTCAGGCACTGGCCGCTGTACGCCACGCAGATGGCGCCGTGGACGAAGACCTCGATCTCCGCATCCGTGTCCGCCCCCATGCGCTTCAGTTCGCGCCGCGACAACTCGCGGGCGGCGACAACGCGATCCAGCCGAATGCCGAGCGCCTCCAGCCCATGGATGGACTCCGCGCTCGTGACCGTCATCTGCGTGGAGGCGTGGATCGGAAGGTCGGGAACCAGGCGATTTGCGAACTCCGCGACGCCGATGTCCTGCACCAACACCGCGTCAACGCCTGCGTTGCTGCATGCGACCAGCGTTTCCGCGACGGCGTCGATTTCGTCGTTGAAGATCAGCGTGTTCAGCGTGATGTAGCCCCTCACGCCGCGTTCATGAAGCCACGCCATGATGCGCGGCAGTTCCGCCGCATCGAAGTTGTTCGCGCGAAGGCGGGCGTTGAACTGCTGAAGCCCGAAATAGACCGCATCGGCGCCGTTCTCCACGGCGGCGCGCATCATTTCCTCCGTGCCCGCAGGCGCGAGGATTTCCGGACGCACGCGCGGACGCGGCGTCTCGATGGCGGCGATGGGCGCTTCCTTCCCGGTCAACATGCTCTATGTCACAGGCTCCTGCGCGATGGCTGATTCCAATCCCTTCAGCAGGAAGAAGCTCATACCAAACCTGCTGCCCCAGCGCGACCACAATTGCTCGCGTCGTGTCCCGTCATTGCGCGCCGATGCCAGGCGAATCGCCCCCGTCAGCGCCAGAATCAACGCCGCCTGCTGGATCGGGCGACCGCGCGAGCGGCGTGACATCGGCATTCCGGGGAATGATTTTCTACTCTGCTTGTCCAAGCGTTCGAGCAGCGCATCCACTTCGCGAGCCTCCAATGGGGGAAGGTGATCGCCGTCCTCCCGCAGCGATCGCGACCTGTTGTGGAGCGCCAATCCCTCCGCGATCACGCGAATCATCGGCGGGAGCTTCGGGTCCTCCAGGAAAGTCTGCAAGTCACGGCGTGCCTGCGCTGGATCCGCCAGCAGCGATTCCGCCAGCAGAAGGTGAACGCGAAGGGCGCGTTCATGATCGTGAGGCCATTTCTCCCGCTGGAGAACCTGCCTTGTGGTCTCCGCCAGTTCCGCATACTCCCCGCGCATCATGCGGGAATCGATTTCAACGCTGATGGCGGAAAAGTATCCCGCGCCGGCGGCGCCGTATCGTGCGATCCGCTTCAGCGCCTGCGGTGCGTCCCCCAACTGTACCGCCTGCGCGGCGCGCCAGATGACGTAGCGCGGAAACATGACGGCGGGAAGGCACAGCAGCATGATCGCGGCGGGGGCCATCCAACTCCAGGGATCGACGTCCAGAAACGAGCGTGAAATCCACATGGCCGTGATGATGATGCCAAGCCCCACCATCTCGCGCGGATGGAAATAGTCGTGCGTCATCCGCCGCAGCAGGTACATGCCGAACAGCAGCGGAATAAGCGTGAGCAGCGCCAGATGGAAGGAAAGCAGCGCGCTGACACCGCCGCTCCATCGCATCATCCCCACCATCAGGTTCAGCGGCACGACCAGCAGCAATGTCGCGGCGATCACGTTGACCGTCTTCACCTCGCGCGCGGGGAAGCTGACACTCTGCATCAACCGCGCAATGATGAGCGCAAGCACCGTGGCCGCGAGGATGTTCACCAGCAGCGCCGGGAACAGCCCCACGAAGAGGTTCGCGCCCGTTGCCACGTACATGATCCAGTTGGTGATGAAGAGGATCGGCGTGGGCTTCAGCGGTGCGATCAGCGGATCGCCCGCCTTGTCCGCAGGGAAGAAGATCAGCGAACGCCGGACGCTCGGCAGCAGCCACGTGTCGTCGATCTTGTCGTAGGCGATGCGGCTTGGGGTGAAGTCATTGGGATCGTGCATGATCCACGTCTTGAAAACGTCATCGTATCCCGTGACAACCCGGTAATGGCCGCCGCGGCCGCCAAGCATTTGCAGCCACAGGATTGGATACCCCGCGTCGATCAGCCTTTTCCAGGTTTCCTCATCCGCCTTGAATTCGGCGGACTTCATGCCGATCGATTCCGCGTAGTGATGAAGCACCTGCGGGG
>JADZDZ010000258.1 GCA_020850785.1 Candidatus Sumerlaeota bacterium
TATCGCGATCAACCCGGCGTCATCATGATTGCTGATGAAACGCGCCATTTGCGCCTTCCAAAGCAGGCGGACGGTTCACCGGCAAAGATACTGAGGCAGGAATCCTTCCGCGACATTACCCTCTTCCTTGTTGAAGGGAAACTTCCCCGAGAAGAGCGCCTGTTTGATCCCATCGAGAAAACCAACATCTACTACCGTGCCGAAAAGATGAAGTACCTCGGTTGGAAGCCGCTCCCCAAATGAAGCCGCGCTTCCTTTTTTGCGTGGTGGGAGTTGGCGCGGGCAATACCACGCGCAACCTTGCGATTCTTCGGGAGTTGCAGTCCATCGGCGATTGCGAAATCCTCATCGCGGCCCAGGGGAATGCCCGCAAGCTCCTCAGCCAGCACTACAAGACCATCGGCCTTCACGACATCAGCTATTCCACCAGCGGAAAGTTTTCGCCGCTTTCCGTCATCAAATCGAACCTCGGTTTTCCCTATCGCTTCTGGCAGAACATGAAGGCGTCGGAACGCATCATGCGCGACTTCAAGCCGGATTTGGTCGTTGCCGATTCCGACTTCTACTGCCTGCGCCCCGCGCGCCGCCTCGGCCTCAAGCTTGCCGCGATCAACAACAGCGCCCTCATCGTGGAATTCATCCGTACGGATGGAACACTGCCATCCAATTGCCGCTTCAGCTACAACGTCATCGAACGCTCCGACTACTGGCTCCAGCGCCGCTACCCACAGCGCGTGCTCTGCCCCGACGCGGGAATTGGCATTCCGCTTCCGAAAAAATTTGTCCCCATTCCCCCCATGGTCAGGCCCGACATTATTCCGCTCACGGAACCGGGCGACGAAATCGTCGTGCTCACAAGCGGCTCCGGCCTCGACGTCGATACCATCGACCTGACGAAACTGAAGAATCAAAAAATCCGCATGCTCGGCACCCGCCTCACGAAAGTTCCCGACGGCGCGCAGTTTGTCGGCTTCACTCTTGATGTGATGGAGCACATGCGCCGCGCCAAGGTGCTTGTCATTCAGGGTGGCTTCAGTTCCTTGAGTGAAGCGCTCAAGCTCCGCGTCCCCACGATCATCATCCCCATCGCCAACCATGCCGAACAATGGGTGAACGGCCGCGTCGTGGAGAAGCTCGGCCTTGGCCGCTGCGCGCGCGATGCATCCCACGCCGGTGATGAAGTGATGCGCATCATCGAAAACTACGATCATTATTGGAAAACCGCACAGGCGATCGACGCCCCCACCGATGGCCACATCGTGGCAGCACGCAACCTCTGGGAGTGGGCACACGCAAAGACACTCGACTAAAATAAGCCTCAATCCAATTGCCTCATGGTAGTCCCGCGTCATATATTCTTTGGTCGACCGAGCAACCTGCCAAACGCATTACGCGCGGAACCTGACGCCCCCAAATGCCCGAAACGCCTGACGACAATCGCCGCGAATCAGACTCAACTCACTTCGTGGCGCCTGCTGATCCAACGCAGTCCATCGTCCGCGGGCCTGATGAAACCGTCAGCCGTCAGGGAATTCTCCCCGATCTCCCTGCGAATTTCTCCATCTGGACTCTCGAAGGCTTCGGACCGAAGACGCCGCTTCCCACCACGAAGCAAAATTTTCCAAGCTTTGAGCTTGTGCGCCTCGTTGCAAATGGCGGATGCGGCGAGGTGTGGCAGGCACGTCAGAAATCGCTCGAACGAATCATCGCCGTAAAACAGATCGAAGAATCGCTCCGCAAGGAAACCTCCGCCAGCAAGATCAGACGCTGGCGTGTCGAGAACGATTTCCGCATGGAAGCGATCGCAACTGCGCAACTCGACCACCCGAATATTCTCCCCATCTACGATTTTGGCAGGGACGCCGATGGCTGGCCGCTGATGGCAATGAAGCTCGTGAAGGGGGACCCATGGCAGCAACTGCTCCGTCGCGATTATGCTTCCATGCCGCTGCACGACTACCTTGCGCGACACCTTCCAATTTTCGTCGCCGTCATGCAGGCCGTCGCCTTCGCCCACTCGCGCGGCATCGTTCACCGCGACCTCAAGCCGGCACAGGTCATGGTTGGCGAGTTCGGCGAAGTGCTCCTCGTGGACTGGGGATTCGCCGTCTATGTCGGCAAGGAAGTGCAATCATCGGAAACAGGGGACGAGCTACCAACGCCGCTCACCGCCAGCAATCCCAGCGGCACCCCGTTCTTCATGGCGCCGGAACAAACCACCATCAACGCCCAGGGCATCTCGCCGCTCACAGACATTTATCTCCTCGGCGGAACGTTGTACTACGTTCTCACAAATGATTTTCCGCATCGCGCACCAACATCGGAGAAAGCGATCGAGTTTGCCGCGAATGGCCACATTGTTCCATTCACTGAATCCGCCCCGGACCGCGACATCCCAAAGGAACTGCAGCAGATCGCCCTTCAGGCCCTCGCAGCGAATCCCGCCGACCGCATTCAGTCAGTCACTGAATTCATTGAACGCATCAACAACTATCTCTCCGGCGCGTCCAACCGCCGCGAATCTCAAAAACTTGTGCAACTGGCGAATGAAAGCCTTGCCAAGGCAATGGCTGCAGCCTCCGGGCGACGCTCGCAGGCAAACTATCAGTACTATGTTGAAGGTCTCAGTCACCTTGGTCGCGCGAATGGGTTCTGGGCCGCCAATCCCGAAATCCCACCGCTTCGCGAAAAACTGTTCGAGCAATACACCCGCGAAGCGCTCCAGAACGACGACCTCATCCTCGCCCGCACGAACGTCGGATTCATCACCAACGAAAAAACCCACGCTTCCCTCACCCAGCAGATGGAAGCGCGCACCCACCTGCTCCATCGTCAGGCGGCCCAGCGCCGAATTGCCATCGCCCTCGTCGGCCTCCTCGTCGCCGCGCTGATCGTCGGCGGCGCCGCGTATATACGAAGTCAGGCCATCTACCAGCACCGCATTGCCAACGAACGCGATCAGGCGCAGGACGCCCGCGCCCGTGCGGAGCGCTTCCAGCGCGAAGCGGAAGCCGCACGCGCCGACGCCGTAGATCAGCAGAAAGAAGCTGAGCAGGCGCGCGCCATTGCGGAAAACGAACAATACTACGCCAACATCGCTCTCGCCAGCAGTAGCCTTGAACAGAATCGCGCTGAAAAGGCGCAGGACCTGCTCCTCAACAAGACCCCCGCCGCGTTTCGTAACTGGGAATGGGGATGGCTGCTCGCGCAAGCCGAAGGTGAATCCGTCCGCTTCGGACGGGATGGAACGGCGCACGCCTCCTTTTCCCCCGATGGGTCTCTTGTATATACCGGCGACCGCGAAGGGCGCCTCGGCATTTGGTCTGCCACAACAGGCAAACTCATCTCGGAAAAGCGAATTCACAACAGCCGCATCTGGGATATCGTTCTCGCTCCCGATGGAAAGAACGTCTATACGGCCTCCAACGACAAGACCGTGACCCTGTCCAACATTGAAACCGGTGAAATCATCCGCCGTTTCGTCGGCCATGAGGACATCCTGCGCGGCATCGCCCTCAGCCACGATGGCAAGCGCCTTGTGACGACAAGTCAGGATCAAACCGTGCGCGTCTGGAACACGGAAACCGGGGCGGCATTGTACACCCTCAACGGCTTCAAGGAAGGCTCCTATGCCGCCTCATTCAGCAACGACGACAAGCACTTCGTCACCGCCTCCCGCGACGGCGCCGTCGTCATCTGGGACACGCAGACTGGCGAAAAGGTGCGCAGCCTCGTGGGCCAGCAGGAATCGGCTCTCTCCGTCTTCTACAACAAGGATGGCACGCGAATTCTCACAGCGGGAACAGACCGCTACGCCCGCCTCTACGACGCCAACAGCGGCGAACTGCTCCGCGAATTTTACAACGCCAGCGCCTTCATACACTCCGCTGTTTTCAACCACCGCGAAGACATCATTGCCACCGCCGCCGATGATGGCGTTGGCCGAATTTGGGACGTTGCGACAGGGAAGCCCATCGCATCCTTCCTCTCAGATGCTCCCATGTGGAAGATCAGTTTCTCCTCGGATGACAAATCCCTCGTCACCTGTTCCGCCCACAGCGTCCGCATCTGGAACGTCGATCGCATCATCGCCAAACCACACCTGCAGCCCGTGTCCCCCCAGTCCCCCGACTGGAAAACACCCCCGGATACCATCCGTATCTACGGATTATCGCGAGGCCGCGACACCGTCTGGCGTGAACGCGAAAAACGCTGGAATGTCCCCGAAGGCCGCACCCTCGTGCGCATTCTGGACCACGAAATAGCCATCGACTCCCTCTTCGTCGCCTTCGCCCCCGATGGATCCAACCGCATCGACATCGACCCCCAATCCTACTACCGAAAAATTTCAAACGCAAGAA
>JADZDZ010000259.1 GCA_020850785.1 Candidatus Sumerlaeota bacterium
CAAGGCCGAAGACGAAGATCATGTAGTTCGTCTGAATCGCGCCAATCCACGCGATGCACATCAGGATGACGCGCGTGGGTGTCGCCCGATCACGAAGAAACTCCGACAGCAGGATGATGCCGGTTGTGAAAAACGGGAGGAGCAGGTGATTGCGCGCGACGTGACTCCAGTAAACATGATAAGGAATGAATCCGGCGAAAACCAACGCCCACCAAGCGGCGCGCGGGGTGTACCAAATCCGAGCGAGGAAGAAAATCAGCGGAAGCGTTGCGGTTGCGAAGGCGACGGAGAGAAGCTTCCCCCAATAGATATCCGAGCCAAGCACCATGAAAAGCAACTTCACCAGCGCGTAGTGCAGCGGCGGATGCGTGTCTGCGGCGGTCTTCGCAACAAGGTCGCGCCAGCTTCCCTTTGCCAGTTCGAAGGTCCATCCTTCATCGGGACCGAAGGGATGCCAGGATGTGTCCGCAACGCGCAGCACGAAGGCGACCAGCACGATCCCCCACAACCAAACCGCCTCGCGCGGCGTCAGGCGGCATCGCTCCTCTGGCGCGGAAGCGTCCCGCACTTACTTCTTTTCGTCGGGGGTGATGTTGATCTTTGAAATGATCACACGATTCATCACGTCCTCCATGCGCTTCACCATCGCCTCCGGCGTGATCTGTTTGTTGAGCAGCAGGTCAACCTGCGGATTGTAAACGTCATTCTCAAGGTTCGCATAGAGCGGGACCTGCGGGATGCGCTTCGATTTCGCAAGCTGGCGCATGAACGCCTTCATGAAGGGATACTTCGTCGTGTCCAGATTCTTCCAGGCGGCGCGGCGCACGGGACTCTGGCCCAGTTGGCTCGCCCAGCGGCGCTGCACCGCTTCGCTGGTGAAGTAGTCCATCATCTCAAAAGCGATGTCGGGATACTTGCAGGTGCGCAGGATCACGCCGCTCTGGCCGCCGATGTTGCTGGAACTGAAAGCGGCCGCGCTGTTCGGGTCCTCTTCCGGGTCCAGCGGCTGAAGGCCAAGCTCCTCGATTTCCTTCCGCGTTGGCGCGGGCACCAGCGAGACATCGAAATTCAATCCGGCGTTCGCGAAATTTTCCGTGTTCCATGGGCCCGTCAGGATCATCGCGACCCGGCGGTTCAGGAACATGGGATCGGGACCGAGGGACCCACGCTGCCAGCCGCCGCCCTCGATTCCGCTGTTCGCGATCCACTGCAACCGCGAGGCCGCCGCGATGCCGTTCTTGTTGTCGAGCGATGGCCGCGCGCGGCCCTGCTCATCATATTCGATGAACTTCACGTCATACATGTTGAAGACGCCGAAGGTGAACCAGAGCGAACTCGAAAATGCGAAGGCGGAAACCTTCTGCTTCGGATCGGTGAGAATCCGGCCATAGGCGTAGAGTTCGTCCCAGTCCTGCGGCGCACGCGTGGGATCAAGGTTCGCCGCACGAAGCTCACGCTCCTTCGCCTTGAACATGTCCTTGTTCCAGAACAGCGCGATCGTCGTCGTCTGGACCGGCAGCGCGTAGAGTTTCTTCTCTCCCAGCCGCTCCACGAGGCCGGCGTCAAAGGCCGCCGCGACAAATTCCGGCGCGGCCTTCTCCTTCGTTCCGTAACGCTCCTTGAACGAAGGGAGATCATCCAGCGGCGTGAGCGCCTTGCCGAAAGCCAGGTCCGTCACCTTGATCGAATCGATGAATGCCACGTCGGGCGTGATGTTCGCCAGCGCCGCCGTGCGCAGCTTCGTGAACATGTCATCAAAGGAAACGTACTGCATGTTCACCTTGATGCGTTCGCCGTGGCGCTTCTCGTAGTCCGCGACGAAATCATCCATGATCTCGCGAAAGACGGCGGTCTCCTCCACGCGGAAGCACTGCCACAGCGAGATCGTCTTCACGCCCTCCTCCTCTGCGGCGACGGCATGAATCGGCAGCAGCGCGAGGAAGGAGAACAACAGATGGCGAAGGATGCGCTTCATTCTTTCACCGCTCCCGCAACGAGGCCCTTCAGGAAATACTTCTGCGTGCTGAGGAACAAAATGGCGATCGGCAGGATTGAGAAGCATGCGCCCGCCATGATCTTCTCCCATTCATTTGAGTTCTGCCCCTTGAACTGCTGAAGGCCGACGGGAAGCGTGATCACGTGCGAATCGCCCGTGTTGACGATCAACTGCCACAGGAAGTTCGACCACTGCCCCACGAACACCAGCAGGAAAAGTGTCACCATGATCGGCAGGCAGATCGGCACGACAATCATCGTGAACACCTGACGGTCGCTGGCGCCATCAACCTCTGCGGCGGCGAAAAGGTCCTTCGGAATCTGACTCACATACTGCTTCAGCAGGAACAGGCCGAACACATTCGCCAAGTGCGGCACGATCATCCCGGCGTAGCTGTTCATCATCCCCAGCGACAGCGTGATGGAAAACTGCGGGACCATGAAGATCATTCCCGGCACCAGCATGGAACTCAGTAACACGAAGAAAATCTGCTCGCTGTAGTGAAACTTCATCGCCGCGAACGCATAACCCGCGAGCGTGCAAATAAGCACCGTCAGCAACCCCGCGCCCGTTGCCACGATGAGCGAATTCATGAAGTATCGCGCAAAATTAAAATCCTTGTTCATCAGAATCGCGCGGAAATTGTCCAGCGTGTATGTTTCCGAAAACGCCGCGCCAATGGTGCGGTGCGAGGTGATGCGATAGAACTGACCCGGCTTCTTGTCCGGCAGCGTCACGCCCTCCCCGGTCAGCTTCGCCAGCGGGAACGACCACTGGTCGTCAACGGTGACGTCGCTGTAGTCGATCGTGGTGTCTTTCTTTTCGACAGCCTTAAGGAGCGCGCCATCGTGATAGACCAGAACGGGCAGGTCGCTCGCGGCTGCGGCATCGCTTCCGATGGGGGCGCCCCCCTGGGTTTTGGCCGGCGTATAGACAACGGTGCTCGGCACGAAGTTCAGGCTGAACGCCAGCCCCGTGCGTTTGAAAGACGTTATTACCATCCACACCAGCGGCAGTAGGACGACTGCAAACAGCAGAAGCACGATCCCGAAGGTCGCGGCCTCCCTGACATAGTGCCAGATCGTCGTCGCGTCGGGACTGATGACCAAATCAGCAAGGGTGCGCGGTTTCTTCGTCATTGGTCCTTCACGTTCAGGAACTTGTAGCTGAAGAAGCTAAGCAGAAGGGCGATTGCCAGAAGGATGAAGCTGATGGCGGCGGCTTCGCCGTACATTGACTGGCTGAAAACCATGTACAGGTGATAGCCGCTGATGCGCGCCGATTGCAGCGTCACGTCGCCGGCGTTGAAGCTCGTTCCACCGGTTGCGTTGGTGAGCGCGTAGATTTCCGCGAAGGCATTGAGCGTTCCCACAAATCCCGTCACAATCAGGAAGAAGATGATCGGCTTCAGCAGGGGCAGCGTGACGTGCCGAAGCTTCTGCATGGGTGTGCAGCCGTCGATGTCCGCCGCCTCGAACAGTGATTCGTTGATGTTGTTGAGCGACGTGAGGAAAAGGATCATGCCGAAGCCGGCGTTCTTCAGCACCATCACAAGCGCAATCGCGGGGAGGCTGGTCCACGCGTTGTTCAGAATCCCCTCCTTCGCCAGCGTCGTGAAGCCGAGCGCGTTCAACAGGTAGGAAACCATACCGTTGTTGCTGTAAATCAGCAGCCAGATGATGCCGACGACGTAGACATCGAACACGTTGGGGAGAAAGAAGCCGCTCCGCAGGATGCCGAAACCGCGGCGCTGCTTGTTCAGGTAGAGTGCCAGGCCGAGTGACAGCGCCATGCCGGGGAAGATCAGCAACACGGCATAGATCATCGTGAGCGCCACCGACCACCAGAAGATCGGATCGCTCATCACGGTCGTATAATTCTTCAGGCCGACGAAACCCATCGTGCCGAAGATGTTGTAGAAGTCCGAATAGATCGTGACCTCGTGCATGCTGATCCACAGGCTGTAAATCAGCGGAAATCCAATGAACACCGCGAACACCGCCAGAAATGGCAGGATGAACGGCAGCGCGCGCACATCATTGCGCCATGTTATGGAATCACCGTGTGTCCTTAGCATGAAATCAGTTTGTCACGAACCCCAGCGGATTTACCTGCGGCGTCATCGTTGGCGGCGGCGTCGGTGATGGAGACAACGTCGGCGATATCGATGGCGTCAATGACGGTGTCGGTGAATTCACCGGCGACGGCGAAGCCGTGGGCGAAACGGTGGGGCTGGGCGACGGACTGCCCGTTGGCGTCGGGGAAACCGACGGCGATGGCGATGGCGAAGGCGTGGGCGACAACGTTGCGCCGTCGTCGCTGACACCGATGTTGTACGTCTGCAGCGCGTAGTTCCCCGTTGGCTCAAACAGCACAACGGTCAGTTTCTGATTATCGCCGGGAAGAAGATTGTTCAGTGTGAAGCGGTATCGCGTGCGATCGGTCTTTGAGGCCTTGTTGCCGTCGTTTAGCATGCCGCTCGTGACGGGGTTCGTGCCCGACGGCAGGTTCCAGAAATAGTGCATGGAATTCCCCGTGGCGTCCGGATTCTCAACCACGAAGCCAAAACTGCCACCATCGATGTCATCAACGCCCGTATGCGTTTCGGGGAAAACCAGATCGAGGTCCGGCGGACGGCGGTCCACGTAGATCACTTTCCGGAACGTCTGCCAAAGGGCGGGAAGCCCTTCCAGCCGCTTGATGAAGGCGATGGTCGTGATGTAGTTGTAGCCTTCGGGAATCGCCGGGTTGGTGAGGTCCACGGTGATGCTGTAGAATCCGGTACCGGTGTGATTTCCCGCGCCGTCCAGACTGGGGCTCTTGGTCGGGAAATTTTCAAGGCCGTCAAGGAACGGCGATCCAGGAATGTCGAGCAGGAAGAGCCCGAAGGGATTCCCCGAATCATTCACGCCGTCGATGTTGATGCCGTGGTTCCACCTGATGAGCGCGTTGTCTTCCAGCGTGCCGCCCTGCGCGACCTGAAGCGAAATCGTCGTCGAGTTCGCCGTGACAACGTCCACCGGGGTAAGCCGCGCCTTGGCGCGCTCCTCCGGCGTGGCGGATTCGGGATTTGCCAGCTCCGACCCCAGAGTGGAGGACACGTTGCTCGCGCTCAGCGTGCCCGTGATTGGCGCGATTGTATAGACAACGTAGGGGCGGCCGTGGGGCACGTCGCTGTCATTCTTGTTTGTCGGAACGCGCAGACTGATCACCCCGTTGGCAGGCACGCTGATTGTATCCGGGATGTCGTTGTCGGGATCAATGGCGGGATTCGACGCATTGCCGGTGACTTCCTTCAACGTCACACTGCGAAAGCCCGGCAGCGTCACCTGACGCTCCTCGTATCCGTCGCTGTTGGAGCCCCTGTCATCGCGGTCACACAACGCGATCACCGCCGTGTTGTTCAACTCATAGGCAAGAAAATCGGCGTCGCGATAGAGATCGTTGAAGCCGTTGCCGCCGCGTCCATTCACAAGCTCGTTGTTGATGTCCACCAGCGTCGTGATGGTGTTTCCGAACACGCCAAGTGCATCGCCGCGGCTGTTGCGATTGGGAAAGTCGCGGCCCGTGCCGAATTCCTGCGCGTTGTAGTAGACGATGGGATAGCCCTTGCGCGTGAGGATATGGGCGTAGGCCACGTTCGGCAAGTTTCCCGGATCGCCGATGGCGCCGTTGTCGTGGCTCTGCGTGAACATCACGCCCGCGCTGCCATCCTGACCATCGCCGTCGATTGTGTCGAACGATGCGCCAAACAAATACTGGAAATTGTCATTCCCGATGCTGTTTTGCAGCGCGAACTTCAGCGGAAAATCCAGCACCGTGCGGTTTCTTCCATAATCCTTGCGGTGATATTCGCTCAGAACCGCCTTCTGGTCGGAAACATACTCGCCGAAGGAAAATGGCGTCGTGCGACGGCCCCAAAAATCCTTCGCCGCGTTGCTCGCCGCCAGATCGTAGACATTATTGAACCAACCGGCGGGCGTGTGTTTCACCGCATCCAGTCGAAACCCATCCACGCCAATCACTTCCGCCATCCATTGCGTGTAACGGCGCAGCATCCCATTGACGGATTCCGGCGCGGGATCGCCCTGATCGGGATCAGCGATGTTGAATGGACGAATCTGCTCGCCGAAGGCATTCGTGAAAGTCGGCAACTCCGCGTCGGGGTAGAGCCTGAGGTATTCCAGCTTCACCGGCTGATAGGGAATGTTCTGCGTGTCATTCGGAAATGCAGGATGCCGAATCCAGTAACTGGGCGAGTCGTGGTTGATGTCGATCAGGCTGGAGATGCGGCAGTTCAGCGGATCCGTGTCGCAGCTCGGCTGCGGAAACTGCGCGGAGGGACACACGTTGCGAAAATCGAGATCGAAAGGAAGGCCAAACGGCGTGCCGTTCATGATGAAGCCCGGATAGCTGTAGCCATTCTTCTCCCAACGGAAGGCACAGCCTTCGTCGCCGGGTTGATTGTCGCGATAGCCGTCGCTGAAGCCGTTGTGATTATAAACCGTGTCCACGTAGACAAGGATACCGGCGCGATGAGCCTGCTTCACCAAATAGCGCAGCGAGGATTCC
>JADZDZ010000260.1 GCA_020850785.1 Candidatus Sumerlaeota bacterium
AGGGGGAAACGAGCACGCCCTATCCCCTTCAGGAAGCCGTGGAAGCGCCCGCGTCTTCGATGCACACCGCCGGCAAGTTCTTCTCGCTCGGCTATCATCACATCGTCGCTCTTGATGGACTGGATCATATTCTCTTCGTCGTGGGATTGTTCCTTCTTTCAACACACCTGAAGCCGCTGTTCTGGCAGGTGACGGCCTTCACCATCGCGCATTCTGTGACGCTCTGCCTTTCCGTTTTTCACATCATCAAGCTTCCTTCGGGAATCGTCGAATCGCTGATCGCGCTTTCCATCGCTTACGTCGCGATTGAAAACCTCGTGACGCAGAAACTAAATTGGTGGCGCCCGCTGATTGTGTTTTGCTTTGGACTGATGCACGGGTTGGGCTTTGCAGCGGGGCTGGAGGAGGCGGGGATTCCAAAGGGTGCCCTCATCAACGCCCTCGTCAGCTTCAACGTTGGCGTGGAAATCGGCCACCTCACCATTGTCGCGGTCGCGTTCCTGCTCGTCGGCTGGTTTCGTGAAAAGCCATGGTATCGAAAGGCGATCGTCATCCCCGGCTCCTCAATCATCGCCCTGATGGCCCTGTTCTGGTTCGTGCAACGGACGATCAGCATGTTCACCGAGGGCTGATTCGCGCCGCAGCCGTGGCGCTTGCGAGTTCAACTTTCCTTGCAAGCGGCTTGCAAATCGCGTAATCAAGCTGGTCGCGCCCAAAGGGTGGCGATCAATTCGCAGCAATTGGCGCTTGATGTCGCGATGCCGAGACCAGTGAAGACGTCACACAAGAGCAAGAAGGAGGCTGTCTATACGGCACTCCTGAAGTTGATCGTGACCGGGGAGCTTCGCCCCGGCGACAAGCTGGTCATCGACAGCATTGCGCGGAAGTTTGGCCACAGCCACATTCCCGTGCGGGAGGCGGTGCAGCAGCTTTCCGCAAACGGCTTTGTGGAAATCCGCCCCTATTCAGGCGCCACTGTCACGCAGCCGGGCGGTGAAGCCATCTCCGAAATCCTTGAGCTGCTGGAGGCGCTGGAACTGATCGCCGCGCGCGCCTCCTGCCAGTGCATTACCGAAGGGAACGTTGCGGAACTGACGACAATGCTGGAGAAAATGAACGGCCTTCAGCGCGATGCGACGCAATGGGCCGAAAGCAACACGGCGTTCCATGACGAAATCCTCCGAATAGGAGGCCGCACGATGACGATGAAACTGCTCGAAAACGTGCGGAATCATTGGAAGCGGCTGAGACGCGTCCAGTCGCCGGGGGCGGTTCATTCCAACATCGCAGAAGAACAACGGGAGAACTGGCAGATTCTTGAGGCGCTGAAGCATCACGATGCAGCGCGCCTTGAAACGTTGCTTCGCCATCACAACCGCGCGACGCGCGAAATGCACCTGAACCAAGAACGCTGAACGGACGCCGCAATTTCCCGCGAGGCCGCGTTCCTACGTCGTGGCGCGATCAATGATACTGTAATCCGCCACCAGTTGCTGAATGGGCCTGCGCGAAGGATCGGCGATTAGCTTCAGCGCGATCTCCGCCGCCATCCCACCGATCTGTTCCGCTGGTTCGACCACCGCTGACAACTGAATGCGCCCGTGGCGGCAGATGGGCGCATCACCGAGCGCCAAAAGGGAAACGTCCTCCGGCACGCTGAGGCCGCGTGCGTCCAATTCCTCAATGGCGTGCAGCGCCTGCTGCCAGGAATCGGAGATCAGCGCATCGGGACGCTCCGCCGCGCTGAAAACCGCGCGCATCATGCCACCATCATCGGAATTTCGCGGGACGTCGATGCGCCATTCGGGCCGCAGTTCCCGCTTCGCCTCCATCAGCGCCTGACGATGCCCCTGATATTGTTCGCTGCCGGCGGGATTGGTGGCTGCGCTTCCCAGAAACGCAATGCGGCGGCGCCCCTTCCCGATAAGATGGCGCGTCGCAGCGGCGGCAACGCGGGTGCCGTCCCAGGCGGCGTAGCTGGCATCGGGAATGCCCTTTGCCCGGTGCCCGACGAAAACGAACGGCACTCCACGCTCAACGATGCGACGATGATTTTCCGCCCGCACGGTGGCGCAGCAGACGATGGCCTCCACGCCGCGCTCGATCAGAAGTTTGATCTCGCGCTCCTCCCAATCATCATCGTCGTGTGCCGCCGCAATCAACGGAACATGCGTCTGCATTTTGTGGAGCCGAGAGCGAATGCCCGTGATGATCGACTCGCCCCATGCCGAGTTGAAACCGGGAAGGATCACGCCAATCATCCCCGAACGGCGACGGCTCAGGCTGCGAGCCGTTTCGCTCGGAACGAAGCTCATTGCTTCGGCCAGACTGCGGACGCGCTGCGCGGTCTTTTCGGAAATGCCACGCTCGCGATAGCGCCCATTGAGGATGACGCTGACGGTGGTGCGTGCGACACCCGCCTTCTCCGCGATCATCGCCATCGTTGTTGGTTTGGTGCGTTTGACAATCATCTCGCGATGCGGTGGATGCCGCCGTTCCCTGCTGTTGGTGACCACGCTGCAACATGGTCCCGCCGCAGGCGCGGGCAAGGGGATTGGTGGTAAAACCGCCCCGTCTAACGCGAGTCAGGCCGAAATGGCCGGTGCCGCCTGAAGGAACAGTGTGTCCTCGTAGTTTCGCACCGCATACTTCATCGTCCAATCATCGCGGAACAAGACGATGGGAAGGCCGCGTTGATCGAGGAACACCTGACTGATGCCGGCGCGATTGAAGCGCGAAGTGTCCTCCGGAATCTTTCCATCCTTCGTCGTGATCCAACGCGCGGAACCGAAGGGCATCGGATCAAACTTCACTTCACAGTTGTATTCGTAATCCAGCCGTGACTTCACGATCTCAAACTGAAGCTTCCCGATCGCCGCAAGCACCGGCTCGCGTGCGCCAAGGTCCGGTTGGTAGAGCACCTGAATCGCGCCTTCCTCGCTAAGTTGCGACAGCCCCTTGTCGAGTTGCTTGCGTTTCATGGGATTTGGCGTGCGCACCGCAGCGAAAATTTCCGGGCAGAAGCGCGGAATTCCCTCAAACTGGAATTTTTCGCCCAGCGTCAGCGTGTCGCCGATGGCGAATTTCCCCGTGTCGTACAATCCCACAATGTCACCGGCGAAGGCCGTTTCCACCTGCTCGCGCTCGTTGGCGAAAAACATCACCGCGTTGTTCAGCGCCACGCGCTTTCCGTTGCGAACGTGATAAGCCTCCATGCCGCGCGTGAATTCCCCGCTCACGATCCGCATGAACGCAATGCGATCGCGATGATTCCTGTCCATATTCGCCTGAATCTTGAACACAAAGCCGGTAAATTTTTCATGGCTGGGCTCAATCATTCCCACGGTGGAAACGCGGCCCACCGGCGGGGGAGCCATTTCACCGAACGATTCAAGGAATGGCTCAATGCCGTAATTCGTCAGCGCGGATCCGAAGAACACCGGAGTAATGTCACCGGCGGCGAACTTCGCGGGGTCGAATTCCTCCCCGGCGATGTCCAGCAGTTCCAGTTCCTCCTTCGTGCGCTTGAACAGGTCTTCGCCAAGAATCCCGCGCATCCGGTCGTCGTCCCACTCGATGCGATCATCAACGGCGCGATCACCGCGCCCCTCGCCGCGCTGGAACATGTGCGCGACTTTCTTGTAACGATCGTAGACGCCACGGAACTCGCCGCCGCGCCCGATGGGCCAATTCACCGGCACGCAATGAATGTGCAGCAGCTTCTCAATTTCCTCCATCAACTCCAGCGGGTCGCGTCCCTCGCGATCCATCTTGTTCACGAAGGTGAAGATCGGCATTTCGCGAAGGCGGCACACCTGAAACAGCTTCTCGGTCTGCGCCTCAACACCCTTCGCCGCATCGATCAACATGATTGCCGAATCGGCGGCGGTGATCGTTCGGTAGGTGTCCTCGCTGAAGTCCTGATGGCCTGGCGTGTCCAGAAGGTTATACTGCAACCCGTGATAGGGGAACTGCATCACCGACGTGGTGACGCTGATGCCGCGCTCCTTTTCCACCTGCATCCAGTCGGACGTGGCGGACTTCTGCGCCCGCCGCGCCTTCACCGCACCGGCAAGGTGAATCGCACCGCCGTACAGCAGCATCTTTTCCGTCAGCGTGGTTTTGCCCGCGTCCGGGTGGGAGATGATGGCGAAGGTGCGTCGCCGCGCGATTTCTTCCTGAAGGTTCATGGATGCTTTCGCCTGCAATATCGGGGGCGGAGGCCATTCAGCCTTTCCCGCGGACGCGGGACGATAGCCGCTCGCCGCAGGCTGGCAAGGGTTTTGGTCGCGCACCCCCTCCCCATTCCAGCCATCTCCGTTTCTCAATGAACTTGACGTGGTAGGGCGCCCCGCCCGATGGCTGTCGGCGATACCTCAACTGCCCGAACCAATCATGGCCGCCCGCAGAAAATCACGCTCGCAGTCTGATGGAGTGCCCGCCGGGAAAATACTTGGCGCGATAGTCCTGCTTTTTGTGGGCTGCGCCGCAGGCTACGCCCTTCGCTCCTAACACCCCCTCCCCCTTCCCTTCGAAAGCGAACTCGTCGCCGACAAGTCGTCGGACAACGTTGCTGACGAAACGTTGAAGGACATTGTCAGGACCGCCACGGATCGCGCCGAAAAGGCCGAATCGGAGCGTGATGCGCTGCGCCAGGAACTGGCCACGCTCAGATCCGATCAGCAGAAAACCGAACACGAACTGGCCGACATGCAGATCAAGTCCGTGCTGGAAACTCCGGTCCGCCAGTAGTCAATTTTTGCGCTTGCATCGCAGCCCCCATCCCACAGACATTCCCGCCCCGCCTGTGGACAGGTGGCGGAGTGGTCAATCGCAACGGACTGTAAATCCGTCGACCTAACGGTCTCCGATGGTTCGAATCCATCCCTGTCCACCATTTCAAAACCCAGCGCGGTCAACTTCCCGGTTTGTGTTTCGGCGATCGCGTCAGCCGGCCTCTTCCCGCTTCTTTTCGAGCAGCTTGTCTATACGGCTTTCCAGATTCGTGGGATAGCCGGAGTACTTGATGCTTCCGTCCCTGTCGATGATCAGCACGCGGGGAATGGGCCCAACACCAAAGCTCCGGGCCACTCCGTGCGCGCCGGAATAGATGGATGGGTAGTTGATCCCGCGAGCCGACTCGAAACTTGTCAGCGCCTGCGGATCCCGGTCCAAGCTGACGCCGATCACCTGCACGTCCGCTGCGTAGTCGGCCTGAAGCGCGATCATATCCGGTACTTGTGACACGCACGGCGGGCACCACGTCGCCCAAAAATCAACGACGATGATCTTCCCCGGATATTGATCGATGGAGATTGTCCGCCCATCAACCGTGGCACCGACGATATCCTTGCTGTCTCCCGAAATCATCCCCTCACGCAATCTGTTCAGCCCAAAAATGGTCAGCACGGCGAGGAGGAAGGCACCGGCGGCGACCATGATACGGTACGGCTGACGGCTCTCCGGTGTCTGTTCCGATTCTTCTATGATGAAGGCGCTCATGGTGGGTTGGTCATACCGGTTGGCTGGTCCTCATGCCAGCA
>JADZDZ010000261.1 GCA_020850785.1 Candidatus Sumerlaeota bacterium
ATCATTCGCTGCTTTGATGAAATTTCGCGCACGGAACCGCTGACGGAGGATGAACAGCTTGCGGTGGCGCTCGCGTACCAGAAGCAGGGGAACGCGGAGAAGTCGCTCCCCATCCTGCTGCAAATGCTGGAGAAGAAGAACGAGGTCTCCGACCAGCACGCCGTGATTGATATTTCACGGGGAATTCTGGCCATCGATCCCTCCCGCCATGACGTGCATCAGGCGCTGGCGGACCTGCTTCGCATGCGGGGGGATTTCGAGGGAGCTGCCTCCGAATACCTCAGCCTTGGCGGCAAGTTCTTCGAAAGCGATCGCAAGGACAAGGCATGGCAGTTCCTGCAACTGGCGAAGGAGTTGGACCCGAAGGCAACCGGCATTCGCGAGCGAATCATTGTCATGCTGGAGGAACGCGGCGATGCCGAGGCGGTGCGCGGTGAGAAGTTGGAGTTGGCGGAAGTTCACTGCGGGGCTGGCAACGGCGCCGCAGCGATCGATCTGCTCAAGCCGCTGCTGTCAGCAAATCCCGATGACGTGGCCGTGTTGGAGAAATTGGGAATCGCGCAGGCTGCCGCAGGCAGGAATGACGATGCGCGCGAGACGCTGATGCACGCCGCCGGCCTGCACGAAACGGCGGGAAATTTTGCGGACGCGACGGCCCTGCTGCGGCGGATCATGGAACTCGCTCCCTCCGACCTTTCGATCGCGCAGCATCTTGCGACGCTGTTGCGCCGCGCTCAACAGCCCGATGAAGCGTTGAAAGTTTACCTCGGCCTGCTGGACACGGTCATTGGCAGCGGCCGGGTTGATCTGGTCGATCATCTTCTCAGCGAAATGTTGCACGCGTGGGAAGGTGATTGGGATCGCTTTGCACTCGTCGTGGAATCGTTGCGCACGCATGGAATGGTGGATGATGCCACGAAATCCGCGGAATCCTTCATGGAACGCGCGGAGGCCGCCGAACAGCCGGCTCAGGCGTTGCGCGCGTGCCAGCACCTGCTGGTGTACAATCCCGATGATCCGCAATTGCGCGAGATTGAGGCCTCCTACCTCGCCGTGACGGGCGAGAAGGAACTGGCGGCGCGCAACTTCGACCTGTTGCTGGATGAGGTGGAAGGAAGGAAGGACGCGGACGAATTCCTGCGCGTGGCGCGCTTCGCCTGCGAAAAGATTCCCGGCAATGAGATGCTGACGCGTCGTCTGGTGCAGGCGTTGTTTGATGTGGAGGATGCACGCTCAAACATTCCCGAATTGCTGCAGGCGGTGCGCGCCTACCGCGATGAAGGGAAGTTCAAGGATGCGAAGGCGCTTCTTGAGCGGCTTGTTCGCACCTTCGAAGACCAACCGGAGCTTTCCTTCGAGCTGGCCGCGCTCTATGCGGCGGAAGGGAATCCCGCGGACGCCGCGAAAACGCTGCGCTATATGGCGGAGCGCGCGCAGGATGGTGACGTGGCGCTCGCGCGCAAAGCCTACGACAAGCTGATCGAGCTTCTTCCTGATTCTGTGCGGGACATGGAGAATTACGCGCGCCTGATTGTGAAGAGCGAAGGCATGGATGGCGCGATTCCGCTGATCGCGAAGATTCTCGAATGCCACGCGGATCAAAAGTCGAGCGCCAAGACCTTCCGGAAAAAATGCGCGGGTGTCCTTGAAATCGCGGCGGGCGACGAGCGTGTGCTGCGGACTTATGCGGACCTTCTGGAAAAGAAGGGCGATCCCGAAGGCGCTGCGGAGGAATTCCTTGGCATCGCACGAAGCGCCCTGCAGCGCGGCGATCACAGGGCCGCCCTCGCCGCTGCGCGGGAATCACGCTCCCGCCATGAATCCGAGGGCGCCATTTCGTTGGAACTGGAGTGCGCGGAGAAGATCGGTGATTCCAATGAAATAGTTTCCTCACTGGCGGCATTGGCCTCCGTGCAGCGCAATCAGGCAAAGCATGGCGAACTGTATGCAACGCTGGACAAGATTTCCGCGATCAACGCGACCGATCCGGCACCGCTGCAGGAGATGGTGGCGCTGCTGGGTGAGCATCCAGAACGCGCAAAACTTGCCCCCGTTCTGCGTCGATTGGCCGATGCGTACAAGTCTTCCAACCTCATCGAACAGCGAATCGACACGCTGACGAAACTGGCCGCGTTGGATTCGGCAGACACCGCCGTCGTGGAGGAGTTGTCTCCGCTTTTGGTGGACGCCGGCCGCGGCGAGGAGGCGGCGCGCCTATGGCTCTCCGTGGCGGAACATGAAAAGGGGCGGAAGCATTTGGAAGCGGCGCTGGATGCTGCGGAACACGCGCGTAAATTGGATGAAGGAGCGCGTGAGGCGCGCGTGCTTGCGATGGACCTGAAGTGGCAACTCAAGCGCGTGGATGACTACGCAGGCGATGCGGCCCGCTTCGCAGCATTGTTGATGGCGGCCGGTGAACGCGACGAAGCGACCTCACTCCTTTCCACCAGCGTCACTCAATTGATGAATGCAAAGGCGTTCGCTGCCGCCTCCGGCTTGATGAAGGGATTCTCTTCGCTCGTCACGGATGACGTTGTTTTGCTCAAATCGAAGGCGCTTGCGCTTGAGGGCGAGGGCAAGGAGCGCGAGGCATCGGAAGTTTGGGCCACGCTGGCGGAACGGCTGGAGCGTGATGGCCACATCGAGGAAGCGGAAAAGGTTCTGCGGCGCCTCGTCGCCATTGATCCAAGGAACATGGCCATCCGCAGGCAGCTCATCGCAAACCTGCGCTCCGGCGGCGATTCGCGCAGGCGTGAGCTGATCAACGAGCTGCAGGAGTTCGCGGGCGCGGCGGAATCAGCGGGCGCAACGAGCGAACTGACGGAAACTCTGGATGAACTGCTGACGCTTGATCCACAGAACATGAGCGCGCTGGTCAGGCTCTCCGAAATCAGCGAAAAGAACGGCGACACCCCGCGCACCTGCGCGCTGCTGCTGAGGATCGGTGACGTCCACGCGACGACAGGGGAAGAGGACAAGGCCTTCCAGATTTTCCAGCAGGTGCTGAAGAAGGACCCGCGGAATCAGGCGGCCCGTCGGCGCGTGATCACCTTCGCACGCACGCTCGGAAGGCGAACCGTGGCGCTGGAGGAAACGCTTCAGCTTGGTGCGGAGTTGGAAAAGAGCAAGGCGTTCGACGAGGCGCTTGAAGTCTATGGGGCTCTCCTGCACGACATTCCTGACAATGTGGAATTGCTGGAACGCACCGCTGCGATTCATGGCCTTCGCAATGATGACACGCGGCAGCAGGTTGCACTGAAGGTGCTCTTCGGTACCCACGTGAATGCGAATCGGCTAAACGAAGCGCGGGAAGTAATGACGCGCATGCAAACACTGGGCATGAACGACCACGAATCCCAGGAATTGCTGGGGGATTTGTTCGCCCGCTCCGGCGATCAGGAGGAAGCCTCAAAGTGCCTTTGCGCCGCAGCGCTGGATTATATGCGCGCATCGGAATTTGAGCGGGCGCTCTCCACGGTGGATCGTTCATTGAAGGCAAAGCCTACCAACAAGCAGGCGCGACGACTGCGCGCGGATTTGCTGCTCCAGGTGGAGCGCGTCGATGACGCCGCAGAGGAATTGGTCGCGCTCGCATCGCTTCAGCAGTTGGACGGCGAAGTGGAAGGAGAACTCGAAACGCTTCGTGAAGCAGCCACGTGGTGCCCCCACCATCTTGTGGCGGTGGAACGCCTCGCATTCCTGCTGAGCGACTTTGATGAGCCGGAGGAATCCTTCGCGCAGTTCATGATTCTCGCTGCGGAGAAGGAGAAACGCGGCAACCACGACGGAGCCATCGAGGCGCTGCGCACCGCCGCCATGCAGCAGCCGGACTCCCCCGCTCCCCACAAGGCCATGGTGCGGCTTTATCGGGAGAAGGATGACGCGCAACATGCACGCGCATCGTTGCAGTGGCTGCTGGATCATCATGACAGGCACAACCAGAAGGCCGAGGCGCTTGCGGTGCTGGAGCAACTGTTGGAGTTCTCCCGCGATCGCGAGACGTTGCAGCGCTACGCAATATTGAAGATGGAATCCGGGGATAAGGCCGCAGCAGCCAAGTTGTTCGCCGAAGTCCTTGATGGAGCCTTGGAGGAAGGCGACGACGCCGCCGCCGAGGAAGCGGTGAGCAGGCTGCGCGAGACGGGTGTGTTGCTTCCCCCGGAGGCACTTCGTCGCGTCGCAGCGTTCTACCTGCGCACCAACAAGCAATCCGAAGCGATGGAAGTTTACCTGACCGCCTTCGCCGCGTATGTGGAAAATGGCGAGATCGACACCGCCCAGCAGTTGATCCCGGCGGTCGCTGAATTGGAGGGGAACAGGAGCGATTGGCGCCGCCGCGTTGCAGACGTTTATATAAAGAATGGAATTCCCGAACTCGCGACGAAGGAATTGATCGAGGTTGGACAGGCGCTGGAAAAATCGCAGCGCTTGGAGTCCGCGCTGGAGGCGGCAACGCAGGCGCTGACGTACATGCCGGAATCACTTCCCGCGATGGAGTTGAAGTTCCGCCTCTTGACGGCGCTGGCAAAAATTCCGGAGGCGATCGAAAGCGGCCAGCACCTGCTGAAGGTCGCAGAGGAGCGCGGTATGCACGAATTCTGCGCATCCGTTGCGAAACAACTGACGGTGCTGCAGCCAAGCGATGATCTTTCGCGGCTGGCACTCGTGCGCTACCTGCGCGCCACGCAGCAGTACCGGCAACTGACGGAGGAGTTGCGCAGTCTCTCCGACCTCTACATGCGCAAACAGGACCCCAAGCGCGCCTCAGAAACGCTGAAATCACTCCTGCAAATCATCCCCGATGACACCGTTGCGCGCCAGCAATACATCGAGACTTATCGGCAGGTGGGTCCGGAGAAGGACCTGATTCTGGACTATGCAAAGCTGGCGGAAATTCACACGCGCAAAGGCAACATACAGGAAGCCACCGACGCCTTCGAGAAGATTTTCCACATCGATCCGAATCATCTGGAGCTTCGCGACAAGTTCATCGAGTTCCTTTTGACGAACGGTCAGACCAATCGTGCCGTCACCGAGACCTATCAGCTTGTGGACTTGGCGCTGGCTGCTGGTCAGGCGCGCAAGGCGCAGCGGGCGCTGGAACGCATCACGCGCCACGTTGGTGACGACGCGGATTTCCACTACCTGCTTGGGCGCGTCTATCGGGACCTGAACGCACGTGGCATGGCCGCCAAGCAGTTTGAATTCGCTGCGGACCTCTACCAAAAATCCGCAAATGCTCCGAAGCAGATCGAGGTTCTGCGCGACCTGCTCAAGATCGACTCCCTGAACCTTGAAGTTCGCCATCGGATGATCGACGTGCTCCTTGGTTCCTCGCAGGGTTCGGAGGCCATCAGCGAGATGGAGGACCTGGGGCGCAGCTATCTGGAGCGCGGGCTTCCCGATCTCGCCGAGGCGGAGTTCCGAAAAATCACCACGGCGGAGCCCCGGCGCATCTCCACGTGGGAGCTGTTGATTCAGGCGCTGGAGAAATTTGCCAAGCCCGAGGACATCGCGGCGGATTATGTGACCTTTGCCCAGTTGCTCCACGATTCCGGCGACAAGGCCCGCGCGCTGAAGATGCTCAAGAAGATTTCCACGGTGGAGATCAGCGATCTCGACCTGCGAAAGGCGTATATCGATCTATACATTCTGGTTGGTCGCCCGCAGGACTTGAGCGAGGATGTTGTCATGCTGGCGGAGGGTCTGGTGGAGGCGGGGCGCGTCGATGAGGCGGTTCTCTACTTCGAGAAGGCCATGGCCATCGACCCGTCGAACTCGAAGGCGCGCGAGCTGCTCTCCGCCACGCAGTCGCGCGTAATGACAATGAGCGATGGCGATGATCCCGGACGGGCGCGCTCGGCGCTGGACAGCAGCCTCGACCTGAGCAGTTCGTCAAAGATTCCGCTCATGAGGCATCCCTCAACGGCAGCCGATTACCTGCATGGAACCATCAGCAACTTCGAGCGACAGGACAGCGAGGAGGCGCTGACCCAGATTGTGAACAACTATCAGGACATCCTGTCGGTGAATCCGCAGAACGCCGCCGTGCGGCTGAAGCTCGCGGACGTGCATGAGCAGATCGGCCAGATTTCCTCCATGCTTCATCAGCTCTCCCTGGCCAGCGAAATCTTCTTCAACAAGAATGAACTGTCATCGTGCGTCGCCGCCTGTGAGCGCTTTCTGCGCGTGAACCCCGGCGACCAGCGCATCCGGAAGCGCATGAACGATGCGATTCTGAAACGCGATGCCTACAAGGCCATCGAATCGGCGTTGATGTATCCAGACATGCCCGACGACGCCGGGAAGACGAAGAGCTAAACCGCGACGTCTTCCTTGTACTGAAGTTCGTACAGCTTGCGATACATTCCATCGTGCGCAAGCAACTGGTCGTGCGTGCCTTCCTCAATCAGGTGGCCGTGATGGATGACGAGGATTTTGCTGGCGTTCTGGATTGTTGAGAGGCGGTGCGCGATGACAATGGACGTGCGTCCCGCGCAGAGCGTCGCGACCGCCTGTTGCAAGCGCGCCTCGCTTTCCGTGTCGATGTTGGCCGTGGCCTCGTCCAGAATCAAAATCTCCGGATCAAACGCCAACGCACGCGTGAAACTGAGCAACTGCTTCTGTCCCGTGCTAAGCGTCGCTCCGCGTTCGCGCACGCCGGTGTCGTAGCGCTTCGGAAATTTCTCCACAAAGTCCGCAAACCCCGTTTTCGTTGCCACGTCATGGACGCGCGCGTCGGTAATCTCCTGGTTTCCCAGCCGGATATTCTCCGCAACGGTCCCAAAGAAAAGGAAAACATCCTGCATAACGATGGCGATTTTCTCGCGAAGGTCGTTGATTCGCATATGGCGAATGTCCACACCATCAATCAGGATTTCGCCCTTCTGGATGTCGTAGAAGCGACAGAGCACCGACATCAGCGTTGTCTTGCCGCTGCCAGTGGGGCCGACCACGGCCACCGTCTGCCCCTTCTCCACCTTGAAGCTAATGCCGCGCAGCACCCATTCGTCAGGATTGTATGCAAACCACACGTCCTTGAACTCAATGGTGTGGCCAAATGGCTTCACCTCGCGCGGTTGCTCCGGATCAACAAGCGTCGGTTTTGAGTCGAGCAGTGCAAAGAGCCGCTCACTCGCCGCGATTGCCGACTGGACGACGTTGTATTTTTCCGATAGGTCCTTGATCGGC
>JADZDZ010000262.1 GCA_020850785.1 Candidatus Sumerlaeota bacterium
CGATCACCGCGCGGCAAATGTCGATGTCCGCCTGCGGTGATTCCTGAATGTCAAGCACGCGAATCTCGATGGCACCGCGCGAAAAGCGCGCGATGGCGCCACGGCTGTTGAGGAACTCCTCCTGCAACACCCCCTCCGGATCGTGCGGCGCGATGTCGCGGTAGGTGCGCTGGAAAATCTCGCGGTCGTAGTCCGCTTCCGTGAAGACCGGCTCCGGAATCACGTGACCCGTGATAGAGGGAATCCTGCGGGAATTCGTCTTGTAAAATTCCAGTCGCGAATCCAGCGAAGTCTGTCGCTTCAACTCCAACACCGGCGAGCTTGCCGCCAGCGCCGGCAGGATCGGCAGCACAAGGCGCACCGCCGCGTGCAGCCGCCCGAACTCCCCGTCGTCGTGAAACGGCAGGTTGATGTGGACGCTCTGCAGGTTGGACCAGCCATGCCCTTTGCAGTTAAAAATGCGATCGTACGTTGAATAGACAATGCTGTACTCGCCCGGAAACAGCATCGTTTCACGGTGCGGATCCATCCAGGGATGCGCCGCCGTCGGCATCAGGCACGCACCCATCGGCGCCAGCAATCCGTTGGCGATTTCCACCTCGCGCTGGAAACTTTTCGCCAAATCGCGAAGATCGTGCGCCGGGCCGTTCGTCTTGAACTCGATCACATGCGCGGCCAGTTCATTCGACCATGCAATGTCGCCATGCTCCACATCCTCGGAATCCTCGCCGCCCGCGGCGCGCAGCAGGTCTTGCGCGATCGGCTTCACATCCAGCGTCTCGCGATCAACGATCATGTACTCCAACTCGATTCCAAATCCCTCAAATAGGCGCAGCCGTGGCCGTTCGCTCATGATGATTTGCGCTTCTCCTTGCGCTGTTCCACGCGCTGCAAAAACACCTTCATAATGATGTCGTACAGGTCGTCCTTCAGGACTGAATCCTCGAACCCGCAATCAATATTCGGATTGTCGTTCACCTCGATCACCATCACACGGTCGCCGTACTGCTTCAGGTCCACGCCGTACAATCCGTCGCCAATCAGGTTCGCAATTTTCAGCGCCGTATCGATCACATTGCGCGGCGCCTTCTTCACGGGGATGGTGTCCACGTTTCCGTAGGACGTTTTCCCGCCGTCATCGGTCACCTGAATTTTCCACTGCTTCTTTGCCATGTGATACTTGCAGACGTAGATCGGCTTCTGGTCGATGATCCCGATGCGCCAATCATAGTCCGTGGGGACGAATTCCTGCGCGATCACAAGGTCCGACTTGTCGAAAAGCTCCCGCACCTTCTGCAGGTCATCCTCCGTTTCAACCTTGAAGACACCGCGCGAGAAGGAACTGTCCGGCTCCTTGATCACGCAGGGGAGCCCGATCCGCTCCACAAGTTCGTCGATGTTGTTCCGATGGAGGATCATCGTCTTCGGCTTGTCGATGTTGTTGCAATCGAGCAACTCCGCCAGGAACACCTTGTTGCTGCATTTCAGGATCGACTCAGGATCATCGATGACGACGAGACCCTCCGCCGCAGCCCGTTGCGCAAAGCGGTAGGTGTGATGATGCACCAGCGTCGTTTCGCGGATGAACAGCGCGTCAAACTCCGCGATGCGGCCAAAGTCATCCTTCGTGATCAACTCCACGCCGAAGCCCAACTCCTCCGCCGCCTTCACGAACTTCTTCATCGCGCGCTCGTTTGATGGCGGATGCGATTCCTCCGGATTGTGCAGGATCGCAAGGTCGTAGCGCGCCACCTCCCGCTTGTGCACGCGATGGCGCCGCTTGTCGAAATAATCCGTCGCGAAGAGCAGCACCGCGGGCCAGTGGTCCTCCGGAATTTCGTCCGTGGGAACGGGGCGCACGCTCTGCAGAATCCAACGGTCATTGCGCACGAACTTCGCCCGCAGCAGCGGCGCCTCAAACTGCTTGAACAACTCGTTGCAAAGCCGGTCGTAACGCTTCGCCACGTTCTTCCCGAAGTAGATGCTAAGCGTGTACTTGTCGCTCTGGATGTGCGAGAGGCTCTTCTGGATCAACTCATCCAGTTCATCGGAGATGAAGCGCAGCATCGTCGTGGACTTCATTTCCTGAATCGCCATCACGCTTGGCAGCGGACGATGCTCCCGCGCCGCCGCCAGCAGCGAAACGTAGTAGCCAAGGCTTTGGTACTCGTAGGTGCTGCACAGGTTGAACACGCGAAGGTGCTTCATCTGCGCGTACTCGGAACTCGTCAGGTACGTACGCGCATCCACCACATTGACGTCCGGCAGTTCCGGCGGCCAGTCCCTCGGATTATCGACGACGATCATGATCGCCATGTGGTCAGCTGTGTTCCCCCTCTTCCTGCGGCTCGATGATGAGAAGATTTGCGTCGTAGGTCAGGATTCCCAGAAAGATCGCACCGATCAATCGCTCGATGCCAACCTCGTAGTACTGCTCCTTGCCACGCACCGGATTCGGCGCGAGCGGATCCGCCAGCAACACCGTTCGGTTTTCCTTGTGATAGCCCGACAACAGCACGAAATGCCCCGCGGGTTCACCCCGCAGGTCGTCATATTCGCAATTTGGAAGCTCGCGCATGTCGTGATAAAGATACGTCGCGCTCAGCCCCGTGATGATCGGAACTCCCTCGTTCAGGAACCTGCGGATCAGCTTCGGCGTCAGGTCCTCGAACAGCAGTTTGCCGCCGAGGTTGAAAAACTCCAGATAGCCATGCGTCGCAAAATCGAGCCGCTTCTTCTTCTTCACCTTCAACTGCTCCCGCAGCTTCGCGGGAATGTCAATTTCCGGCGAACGAAACCAACTGGGATCGAACACCCGCAGGTTGTAGGTGTAAATCGTCGCCTTGTAGCCACGTTGCAGCGCATGCACGCCAAGCATCACCGCCATCGTGCCGCCGTCCTCCAACTGGTTCACCTCGCCAACAAGTGAATCCAAATCCATCCGATCGCCGTAGTAGTTGTAGACGGCGTGCAGACACGTCGGCCCACAGGTCGATTCCGTGGGCTGCGGAAGGATGGCCAGTTCGAGTTTCGATTCCATTGCGTGCGCGGTTTCGCGGCGAAGGCGATTGCGTGGCGGAAGGTTTCACCGCCGCCGTGGTGAATCAAGTGTCAAAGCAACCCCGGCGCTCCAGTCACTTCTCCCCCGCCAGCGCCTTTTCCACTGCCCCCGTTATCTCCGGGCTCATC
>JADZDZ010000263.1 GCA_020850785.1 Candidatus Sumerlaeota bacterium
GCTCTTCGACAGCGGAACCAGTACACCTCCCGCGCCTTCGACAAGCAGGTTGATCCGCTCCACAGCGCACTGCTCCTTCAGGCTTCTCAGGGACTTCAGGATTTCACGATAATCGAGAACCTTGCCGTCGTGCTTCGCTGCGGACACGGGCGCGATCGGCTGCGAGAATCCCAGCAACGGCGAAACGATGCGCAGTCCGCTCACCCCTTCGTACGCCAAGGCGCCCCGCGGCGTCGACTCCGCCGCCAGCAACTTCGAATCGTCGCAAAGAAACTCCCCGCGCTTGTTCGTGCGACCGCCGGATGCGATGGCCTTCATCGCACAAACGTCATGGGCCTGTGCCACCCATCCCCGCGCAATGGCGCAGGCCACCGTCGTCTTCCCAACACCGGTGTCCGTCCCCGTTATGAACAACGCCCGATGACGAAGAATCTGGTCACTGATTACCATGAGGCATCTCCTGGTCGGATGATGGGTGATCTTCCTCAAACAGCATCGTTCGCGCAATCGCAACATCAGCCACCCGCATTCGATTCAAAAAACGGAAGGCGACAAGGACCAGAAGCAAGTCGATCAGCACCCCCGAAAATCCCGCTCCCCCCCGCGCCAGATCAGCAATCACCTGATCGACGAGAATGGGGGCCTGGGGATTTTTCGCGCCGATGGTGACCATAGCCTGCGTCATCACGGGAAACGCAAAAAGACATGATCTTGGAATCAGCCAGATGAAAACGATCAGCACCGCGTGAACGTAGGGACTGATCATGAACCACGCGGAACGCGCATGAACACGGCCGACATCCCGCTTCTGAATGAGTCTTCGCACGATGACCACGACGTACAGCAACGCCGTGATGATCGCATAGACAATCATCTGCGATTCAATCATCCCGATGAAGGCCAACCGCGAAAGCCATCCATAGCCAAACATCAGTTCGCTGTCCGGCGTGTAACCGGACAATGCCTGAAAAAGAAGGATGCTTGGTTCCAGCAACATCGTGGGAAGATAATAGGCCGCGAGAAGGAAAAGCATGGGAATCACAATCGCCGCCATGCGCTCCCGAAACGTAAACCGCGTCAGGCGAATTGTTTCATCCTCCAACCAAACCTGCTTGTACGCCCAATCCGCGTAATAGATCGGCGCCATCAATTGCAGCGCAAAAACAACGAGCCCCAGAAGCGAAAGGAACGCGGTCACGAGCATGCCCACGAAAGTCCCTGTCCCCGGAGATGCCGTGAGCACCACCACCACAAGGGACAGCAGGGACATCGCGACCTGAAACACAATAACCCACAATGCCCAGGGGCGCACCCGCGCCACCATGAGCCTTGCCAGAGGATTGTTCCTCCACTGATCCCGCAACAGTTGAATTTGTTGGATTATTTCCTTCATTTCATTCACGGGAAGCAGAAAATAGGAATGTGCGGGCAACACGCAGGTCCCGCTTCCACACGTAACTGGCCAACGCAAAGATGGCAACCAATGAAAATATCTCCATCAAAAGCGGTAGCAGCGAAATCAATAGACCCCACCCAAATATCTCGCCAAACAACAATTGTGAGGCTTCACAAAAAAGAAGCACCCCAGTAAAAACAGCGATGGGCAGTGCCAGCCGGGGAAGCGCACTGGCTGTCGGCCTGCCTTCCGCCAGTTGCATGATTCGCCGAAGCACCACCGTGATTGCCAAGAGTACATACATCCCAGAGTTAATGAGCGTTGAAAGCATGGCAAACACCCACTGAAACACAAAATGAGTTATTGCGGAAGATAACGGTTTGGGCGTCATCGTGAACAAATTCCACAAGGCATTCGCGGATGCGATTAAATGTAGAACACAACCAACGAAAAACATAACTCCCATCAGTTGCATCAATGGTAGCATGATAGCCGCAAGCCAGTCACGAAATGTCAGTTGGGAAACCCGAAGTGTCTCATCCTTTGTCCAAACCTCCCGGTAGGCCCAATTCGCGTAAAAAATCGGAGCGATCGCGATCATCAACCAGACAAAGGCATTCGACAAGTACACCAGTGGAAAAATAACCGTCATGATGCCAGACGGTCCCCATACTTTCGCCAGCATTCCCGGAACAATTTGGAAAAATGTAAATACGATAAATTGAAACGTTATTATATAAACATAAAATCTTCGCACCTTCCGCTTCATTACGTGAACAAGCGGGTTGTTGGCCCATTCGTGCCTCGCAAAATCGACGAGGCTTAAGATCGAAAGGGAATCTTTCACTCTTCCTCGGAATCCGTCTCGGTAGGTGAAAAGAAATCAAGGTCCGGAGGCATCTCCGCCACCGCAGCCGCAGCGGAATTTTCCGGTGGCGCTGCCGCCACGGCCCCGCGCCGCTGGCGGAACTGGCCCGCAAGCTGCCCGCAGGCCCCGTCCACATCGAGCGCCTTCGACCAGCGCACGCTGACCGTCAAATGATCTTCCGTCAGGATTCTTGAAAATTGCTCAACGGCTTCACGGTCGGGGCGCTCGAAGGGGAGTGCACTATTTGGATTAAAGGGAATCAGGTTTATCTTGCAGGGAATTCCCCGCACCAGCTTCCGCAGGCGATGGGCGTGCTCCTCCCGGTCATTTATTCCATGAAGCAGAACATACTCGAAGGTAATGCGCTTGTGCTTTCCAAATTGGTATTTGCGACAAACATTCAACACGTCATTGAGTGGATACTTCCGCGTGATCGGCATCACGATTTCGCGCTCCGCCTGCGATGGGGCATTCAGGGACAGGGCGAGGCACACCCCCGTGCCGGCCTCTGCCAGTTGTATCATTCCCGGCACGATGCCGCTTGTGCTGACGGTTACGCGGCGCGGCGACAGATCAACGCCATCCTTGTGCGTCAGGATGCGGATCGACTTGATGACCGCATCGGGATTCAACAGCGGCTCCCCCATGCCCATGTAAACCAGATTTCGAAAATTCGCCTCCGGCTGGTCCGTCAGCAATTGCCGCCGTGAAAAAAGAATCTGGTCCACGATTTCATCCACGCGAAGCTGACGGAAGAATCCATTTAATCCCGTCACGCAGAACTTGCAATCCACGGCGCAGCCAACCTGCGAACTGACGCACAACGTCCAATAATTCCGCACGGGATCGGGCATCAGCACCGATTCGATCTTTCGCCCATCATCCAATTCAAACAGGAATTTGTAGCTGCCGTCCGCAGAACGTTTCATCGTCGCAACGGTGGCAATTCCGCCCAGTTCCGCGTTCGCCTCCAGCCATCGCTGCAACGCTGCGGGAATATTCTTCATTTCCTGCAACGAACGCGCGCCGCGTCGCTGCAACCACTGGAACAACTGCGCCGCGCGGTATTTTTCAAATCCCGCGGGAACGATCAACTCCTCGATCTCGGCAATGGTCATTCCGCGCAGGCGCGGCGGTGTTGTGATATTCGTGGGTTTCATGGTGTGGCGGCGGAATCGTGATGCCGGACTGCCAATGATCAGGGCCCGGTGTTTTCACCATCGGGGGTATCGTTTCCCTTCGGCCCCGCGAATTCAAACGATTTGTAGAATGAATCCAACGCGCGGCTGGCATCGACGGCGTCGGGATTGACGCGCATGTCGCGCATCATCGCGATCAGCAGCATCCGCCCGCCAAGCTGCGTCTTGTTTGTGATGATCGACAGCTTTGCGTTGGACTGCGTTGTCCCCTCGTAGACATTTTCAAGGAGCGTTTTCCCCTGCAGGTCGAAGGTCTCGTCCTCCTTGCCAACGGGAGGAAGGCCGCGCGTCACCTCCAATTCCAGCGGTGTCAGCTTGTCGCCGCCGAACAACTGCGCCAGCGCCGGCTTTGCGCCGTCGTCGAAATAGACAGCGAACATCAGGTCCTGACGCTCATTCAGGTAGAACGCACGCGGAGCCGTGCGAAGGTCCTTCGCCACCGGCGCCACTTGCGGCACATCCGCCCACGTGTATGTCAACCAGCCCGCCGGCTTCACGAAGCTGATTCCTTCGTCATCCAGATGGATGATCGCCGGCGACGCATTCCCCAGCGGATTCGCCACCATGGGCCGCACTTCATTGATCGCAAGGGTTCCCGTCACGCCCAGCATCGGCAGCACCACGAACACCGCGCCGATGATTGCCCGCAGCACACCGGGCTTGCTGATCAACATCATCAGGTTCCCAAGCAGGAACGCCCCCGCCACGCCATAGAACAACTGGCCGAACAGCGGCGGCGGCGGATTATCCAGATGAATACGCGCCAGAAAACTTTCGTCACCCTGCAGCAGCATGCGGGCAACCCACGCAAGCGCACCCGCGTGAACAACCGCGCCCAGCAGCCCAAGCGTTCCGGACCATTTCTTTCCCGTGAACATCAGCAGACCAACCACGGCGATGGGCGTCGCGATGGAACCTGCCAGCGCGACCTCCTTCAAACCCAATGCAATCCCGGAACCGGCAATCAGCGCGAAGAGAAGCCACGCCACCGCCGCAACCCGTCGCCCGTGCGCGCCCTCATCCTCCCGTTCTTCCGGAAGGTCCGGCACGAACAGCGGTCGGCCATCCTGATCAACAGCAGGTCCGCGCTTTTCTCCAAATCCCTGACCCACATAAGGCGAAGCCGCTGGCTGCTGGATCATTGGTGGCGGCGCGGCAGCGGCCCCCGCAGCGAACCCACCCCCGAAAACTTCCGGCGAATTCGGCGGTGGAATCCGCCCCAAATCCGCGATGGACGGTGCCTTGAAGGTCGATGCTCCCTGTGCCATCGCCTCCGCCGTTACTCCGGCGCCAACGGAAATTGTCGGCGCCGGCCCGTCAACTCCGAACCCCGCATCCTTTCGCTCGAAACCCTGCAATCCCAACTGCTGGTAATTCGGGTCAGAATTCTGTTCCGGCTTGGAGGTGATTCCCGGCGCCGGTGAAACTTGGGAAACCGGCGGCACCGCAGTCGGCGCCTCCACCACCCCCGAAACACGCACCAAACGCGAAGGGCGCTGATCCGCTTCCCCACCGCCGAAACGCTGCGTGTCGATCATCGTCTTCGACTCGGTGGGGGCCGGCGTCA
>JADZDZ010000264.1 GCA_020850785.1 Candidatus Sumerlaeota bacterium
AAAATCGAAGCAGTGATCAAGCCCCACAAGATCGAGGACGTGCGAAGCGCCCTCGCCAGCCTGGGCATCATGGGGCTGACCGCATGGGAAGTGCGCGGATTCGGCCGCCAAAAGGGCCACCAGGAACTCTACCGCGGCAGCGAATACCAGGTCAACTTCATGCCCAAGGTGCGCCTTGAAATCGTCATCACGGACGACCGCGTTGGCGACGTCGTGAAGGCCATCACCGAAAGCGCCCAGACCGGCACCATCGGCGACGGCAAGATTTTCGTCCTCAACGTCGAGCAGGCCGTCCGCATCCGCACCGGCGAGAAGGACGACGAGGCCCTCTAGGCCATCGCCGCCGCGAACCGGTCCGGCACCCGCTTCACTTTCGTGATGTGAAAAAGGCGTGACGCGCTTGGGCCCCTTCGCGCAAGTGGATGCCTAGTTGTTTCGTCCCGAGGCTCCCTGAATGTCTGAACAGTTGGAATCCACCGTTACCGAATCGCCCGCGCTGAAGGCGCTGCTTGCCGATATTGATGCCATGATGGCACCGGCAAGGGACGCCATCGAGGCGGCCGGCGACACCAAGCGCATCGAGGAACTGCGCATCGAATTGCTTGGCAAGAAGGGGAGGCTTTCCGAGTTCAGCTCACGCATGGGCGCGCTGGATGCGAAGGAAAAACCTCTGGCGGGCAAGGCGCTGAACACTGGCAAGAACGCCATCACGGACCTTCTGAAGCAGCGTCAGGAGGCGCTCTCCGTCGGCGAACTGAACGCGCGGCTCGCGGCGGAGGCCGTGGATGTGACGCTGCCGGGGATTCGTTCCGCTCGTGGCGCCCATCATCCCATCGCACTGATGACGCGGGAAATCACCGCGATCTTCCGCTCCATGGGTTTTCAGGTGGAGTCAGGCCCGGAAATCGAAACGGAGTTCATGAACTTCGACGCGCTGAACATTCCGCGCGAACATCCCGCGCGCGACATGCAGGACTCGCTGTTCGTCGATCGCGGCTATGTGCTTCGCACGCACACGTCGCCAACCCAGATTCGCAGCTACCTGAAGCTGAAACCGCCCTTCGCCGTCATCACCACGGGGAAGGTCTATCGCCACGACAGTGATGCGACGCACTCCCCCATGTTCCACCAGATGGAAGGCTTCGCCGTCGGCGAGGACATTTCCTTCGGCCACCTGAAGAATGTGCTCTATGAGTTCCTGCGTGCGCTCTATGGCAAGGATGTGTAGGTGCAGTTCCGCCCTTCCTTCTTTCCGTTCACGGAACCGAGCGCCGAAGTCGATGTCTGGTCCGAGGCGCGCGGCAAGTGGCTCGAAGTCCTTGGCAGCGGCATGATTCACCCCAATGTGCTTCGCAACGGCGGCATTGATCCGGAGAAGTACAGCGGCTTTGCCTTCGGTCTGGGCATTGACCGGCTGGCGATGCTGAAGTTTGGCGTGTCTGATCTTCGCCTGCTTTTCGAGAACGACCTGCGTTTCCTTCGACAATTCTAGTTGGCGGGAAACGCCGTCCAGCCCTACCCTGACCGGCGCTGGCATCCCATCCCGAAACAGACGCCGCGCCCTGAGGAATCATCATGAAGATTGTTGTCATCATACTGGCCATTCTCACGCTCACCATCTGGATGTTCGCGGGTATTCGGCTGTTCACCGCAACGCCCGACACGAAGCCGCTGATCTCGCTCGACAGCCTGACCATGTCCAAGTCCCCGCAGTCCGACAACTCCACGCCGGGCGCGAAGATCGGCGAAACCGGCAAGGGAGGCGCGCTGGTGAACCACCTGCGCGGCAACCGCCTGGAAGAAATGGAAAACACCGCCAGCATTTCCACCGCGAATCCCCACGGCAACGTTGAGGCCAGCGGCGCCACGGAAATGGAACGCGCGGAAGAAATCACCGATCGCCGCGAAAGCGACCTGAAGGAAGCGAAGAAGAAAATCGCGATCCTTGATCCCGTGGTGAAATGATCGTGTCCGCCATTTCCCCATCCCACGGACTTCGCGCCTGAATTCAAAGTCGAACCGAAACAGATTTTTGAACCGTAGTCACAATACAACATCCACCAATCACTGACCACCCATGCGCCTTTCCCTTCGTTGGCTAAAGAACTACCTGCACACCGATCTTCCCGTCGCGAAGTTGCTCGATGCGATCACCGCCTGCGGACTGGAGGTTGAGGAACGCATCGACCTCGGCCTGTTGTCCGGCAAGCTGGTGGTGGGCGAACTCCTCAACGTGGAACCAATTCCCGGAGCGGAAAAAATCCGCCTCACCGCCGTGCAGGCCGACGAGGGCCAGCCGCTGCAAATCGTCTGCGGCGCGCAAAACATCAAGGCCGGCCAGAAGGTTCCCGTGGCGCGCTTCGGCATGACGTTTCCCGATGGCATGGTCCTGAAGCCGCGCAAGATCATGGGCATCGAAGGACAGGGCATGCTTTGCAGCGCACGCGAACTTGGCGTGGCAGAGGACGCCGAAGGCATCTGGATTTTGCCCGAAGATGTGGAGGTCGGTGCTCCCTACGATGCCCTGGTGGAAATCAGCATCACGCCAAATCGCCCGGACGCGCTTAGCATCGTCGGCGTCGCCCGCGACCTTGCCGCGAAGATCAGCGCCATGAAGGGCTTCAAGGCGTCGCTGAAGATGCCCGACCTCACTGTGCATGAATCCTCCACGGAGAAGGTGGAATCCTTCGCGCGCATCAGCGTCACCGCGAAGGAGGACTGCCCGCGCTACACGGCGCGCGTGATCAGGGACGTGAAGGTTGGCCCGTCCCCGCTGTGGATGCAGGTCGCGCTGCAATCCGCGGGGCTGCGGCCGATCAACAACATCGTGGACGTGACGAACTACGTGATGCTGGAACTCGGCCATCCGCTGCACGCCTTCGATCTTGATCGCCTCGCGGGACAACAAATCATCGTGCGCCACGCAAACGCTGGCGAAGCGATGCAGACGCTGGATGGCACGGAGCTGAAGTTGCAGGCGACGGACCTCGTCATCGCCGATGCGCAGAAGGCCGTGGCGCTCGCGGGCATCATGGGCGGCGCAAACTCGGAGATTTCCGAGGGCACCACGAACATCCTCCTTGAATCGGCATACTTCCGTCCGCAGACGGTCCGCGCCACCAGCAAGCGGCTCGACAAGTCCACCGACGCAAGCTACCGCTTCGAGCGCGGCACCGATGCAAGGCGCCTGACAGCATCGCTCAACCGCGCGGCGCAACTGATCGCGGAAACCGGCGGCGGCACCATCTGCCGCGGTGTCCTTGATGTGGTCGGGGCGCTGCCGGAGAAGGGTTCCATCAAGGTGCGCGTGTCGCGGCTAAACCACATCCTCGGCCTCGACCTCACAGCGACCAACATCACCGAAGTCCTTACGCCGCTTGGTTTCGAAGTGTTGCGATCCGACGGCGAGGAGATGCACGTCACCGTGCCGTCCCACCGCGTGGATGTCGGCATTGAAGCGGACATCATCGAGGAAATCGCGCGCATCGTCGGCTACGACCGTATCGTGGAAGTGCCGCTGACGCTCCCCAGCGCCTACCACCCGCCCACGCGCATCGACGCAACGCGCGCCGCGCTGGCGGATGCCGCCGTGGCGCAGGGCCTTTGCCAGGCCGTGAACTTCAGCTTCATCAGCGAGGCGGAGGACGCGCTTGCAGGCGGCGGACCCGGCGAACTGATTCGCGTCAGGAATCCCATCACCTCCGATCAGGGCGTGATGCGCCGCTCCATGCTCCCCGGCCTCCTCAGGAACGTCGTGCATAACTTCAACCAGAGCCTTGATGAAGTGGCGCTGTTCGAACTGGGCCACACCTACTCATTTGCCGAAGGCGCCGATGCAAAGCGCGCGGAGAAGGACCTGAAACCCGTTGCGCAGGAAACACCCTACTTCGCCGCAGTGTTGGCCGGCGGTGGAAAGCGCAATTGGCGCGAGGCCGAACACGAACTCGACTTCTTTCACATCAAGGGATTGGCGGAATATTTTCTCGCAACGCTCGGCCTGCAAAAATACCTCACGGAGTCCGTTGACGACCTCGCATGGCTGCACCCCGGCCGCGCGGCGCGCTTCCTCGTGAAGGGGCGCACGATCGTCACCTTCGGCGAGGTGCATCCTTCCATCACCCGCAAACTGGATATCAGGAAGCGCGTCTGCTATCTGGAAATTCCCCTCGAAGCCGCCTCCGAGGAGTTGAGCGGCGAGATCAAGGCGAAGGACGTTCCGAAGTATCCCGCCGTCACGCGCGACATCGCGCTGATTGTTGATCGCGCCGCGCGCTCCATGGACCTTGAGCGAACCATTCGCAAGGCCGGCAAGGAACTGCTGGCCGGCGTGAAGCTGTTTGACGTGTACGAAGGCGACAAGGTGGAGGCGGGGAAGAAATCACTCGCGTTCTCCCTCACCTACCGCGCGCCCGACCGCACGCTGAAGGATCAGGAAGTCATCGACCGCCACGGCGAAGTGGTCGCGGCGCTGAAGAAGGAGAACGACGCGGTACTGCGCGGATGAGGTGATGCGCCCGGCGGATTTCCAGATCATCAAGGAGACGTCGCAACGCTTGCTGCGCAACAAGGCGGAGCGTCGGCGAACGGGACTGTATCCGCTCGAAATGCTGATTCTCTACATCACCATGCGCTGCAATGCGAAGTGCGATCATTGCTTCTGCTGGGAGGACCTGAACATCGGCATTCCCGAATTGCCGCTGGAGCGCATCGAGAAGCTCGCGGAATCAACGCCGCCGTTCCGCCAACTGCTGCTCACCGGTGGCGAGCCAACATTGCGCAAGGACATCGTCGGTGTCGTTCGCGCCTTTGCCTCGCGCCGCAAGGCGGAAACGATCCTGATCAACAGCAACGGACTGAAGCCCGCCCTCATTGCGCAGATCGCGACGGAAATAAAGACGGAGTTCCCCGACCTTGGTCTGGATTTTCAAATCTCCATCGACGGGCTTGAGGAAATGCACGACCGCATTCGCGGCGTTCCGGGAAATTTTCAAAAGGCCATCGAAACGCTGAAGGTGGTTCGCGATCTCGGCACGAAGTTCCGCCATCTGTCGGCCCATGTGCTAACCGTCATCATGGAACTGAACCACCGGGAACTCATTCCGCTGAATCAGTATCTTCAACAACACGTCGGCCCCGAACTCATTCATGGCTTCGAGCTTGTTCGCGACATCAAGGAAACCGCGTGGGGCATTCCCCCGGAGGTGGCGGAGAAGGGTGTCGGCCCCAAGAAGATGAACCTTCCGCCGCGCGAATCATTTCCGCAGATCGCGGAGGACCTGAAGGAAATCCAGCGCCGCGCCCCCTACCGCGCCAGCGCCTTCCACATTCACAACCTCGCCCAACTGAAGATGGTGGAAACCGGGCAGGAACAATACAAGTGCGTCACCGCGGGGCAGGCCGTTGGCGTTGTCTATACAAACGGCGACGTGGCCCACTGCGAATTCACCCTTCCCTTCGCGAACCTGTCGGAATTCGACGACAATTTCGACGCCCTGTGGCACAGCGAAAAGGCAAACGCCCGCCGCGCGCAGATTCGCAAGTGCTACTGCATTCACGGCTGCTTCCACGGGAAGGCCGTCGAGTACTCCTGGAAGGGAATCGCCGAAATGGCGAAGTCCGCCATCTGACCTCCCCGCAACCCGCCGGTTCCCGGACACCCACGGGGCGTTCCACCGGGTTCCGAAACGCCCGCGAAAAAAACTTTTCAACGTTCGCTAAAAGTTCTTGCCGGTGTGAGTGCTGCATCAAAAAGGTGTGGGAAACCGTCCATCGCCTGCGGCGCGGAACACGCCTCCCCCGATTGGCGGAAAGACAGGCCCGCTCCCCGTGTGGCTTGATCATCATCCCAGGAGGAACCTTCCCCCATGTTGTCCCGCTCTCGTTCCAAGTCGATCCTGCTCCTGCTCTCCCTCGTCGCAGCCACCACGCTGACCACCACCGCCTGCGGTAAGAAGAAACTGAAGCCGGAAGTGCGCATCGCCGCCAACGGCCTGAAAGGCGGCGGAAGCGGCCTTGGGTCCGACGGCTTCGGCGGCGGCAGCGGCGCCCCGGACGCCTACGGCATCGGCGGTTCCGGCAACATGGGCTCCGGCCCCAATGGCGGCAAGAGTGGCGGCGCCTTCGACTCCACCGGCTCCCTTGCCAACAACGGCAATGAAAACGGCGTCGAAAACGGCCAGTTCTCCTCTGAACTTGAAATGATCCACTTTGACTATGACAGCTCCGAAATCTCCGATGCTTGGAAGGGTACTCTGGACAAGCACGCGCAGTGGATTAATGCGAATCCCTCGATCCTCGTGCAGGTGCAGGGCCATTGCGACGAGCGCGGCACCGATGAGTACAACATCGCACTGGGCCAGAAGCGCGCCGATGCGGTTCGTGAGTACCTGAGCAGCGCCGGCGTCGATCCCGCCCGCATTTCCACCATCAGCTACGGCAAGCAGCGCCCGCTGTCCTTCGACGGCACGGACGAATCCGCCGCCCTCAACCGTCGCGCGATGTTCCTCGTCTACGAAAACGAAGCCGCCGGCACCCCGGTGGCCGCCGCACAGTAACCACATCAACCGACCACGCCCAAGGAAACCACCACGATGATGCGACTCGCGAAAATCTTCACGCTGCTGCTCTCAGTGGCCGTGCTCATGGCTGGCACGACCGCATGCAAGAAGAAGCCAAAGGACCCGATGTCCGCAGGCCGTCCCTCCATGACCAA
>JADZDZ010000265.1 GCA_020850785.1 Candidatus Sumerlaeota bacterium
ACGCGCTTCTCACGGGGTAAATCGATGCCTGCGATTCGTGCCATTTGTGATAGTCTCCCTTAGCCCTGACGCTGCTTGTGGCGGGGATTCTGACAAATGATACGCACCACGCCCTTGCGGCGGATGACGCGGCACTTGTTGCAAATCTTCTTCACTGATGCGCGTACTTTCATGATCCTTCTTCTCTTTCGTCCTGCTGCAATTTCCGCACGGGCGCGCGAGGCGTTGCCGTTGCGGTTTTCACGCCATCCAGAGTGACCGGGATGGCTGGTGAAGCCCTGTTGATTCGCACGGCCTTCCTAAAACTCAGACCTTGTTGCGATAGGTGATGCGGCCTTTTCCAAGATCGTAGGGGGATATTTCAACGGTGACCTTGTCACCCGGCAGAATTCGAATGAAGTGCATCCTCATTTTCCCGGAAATGTGAGCCAGGACTTCGAGGCCATTCTGTAATTCCACGCGAAACATGGCGTTTGGAAGCTTCTCCACCACCACGCCTTCGACTTCGATCCCTTTTTCTTTTGCCATAACCCCTTTCGATTCTGACGCCCGGCAATACAATCCCCGGACGATCACAGACCGCAATTGTCAACCACGCCTGAACCACCCCCCGCCCGTCAAGCAGAAACAGTGGCGCCGTGGGCCTTGTTTTCCTTCTCCAACTTGTCATCCAGCGTCAGGATTTCGACGCCATCCCTTGTAATTGCAACGGTGTGCTCAAAATGCGCCGACAACGACCCGTCTGCCGTCACCACCGTCCAATCATCCTTCAGCCTTTTCGTTTTGGACGTCCCCTGATTGATCATCGGCTCAATCGCAAGCGTCATTCCCGGCTGGAGCCGGATGCCCGCCCGCTTGCTGTCATTGGGAACGTCCGGCTTTTCATGCAGGTGCCGGCCCACGCCATGCCCTGTGTAGCCTTCCGTGCAGTGATACCCCGCCTCGTGGACAACCTTCTCCACTGCCGCGCCGATATCCCCCACACGCCCGCCCGGCTTGATGGCGTTGATGCCTGCGTACAGCGACTGCCGCGTCACGTCGATCAGGCGCTGCGCCTCTGCAGAGATTTTCCCCACGGGAACCGTGTAGGCGGTGTCCGCAAAAAAATCGTTCAGGATCAGCCCGCAGTCGATCGACACGATGTCCCCCTCCACCAGCTTTCGCCGCGAGGGGATGCCGTGAACGATTTCGTCGTTCACCGAAATGCACAGCGTGTTCGGAAAGTCGGAAAGGCCGAGGACGCCCGGAATCGCCTTGGCCTCCTTGATGCGGCTGTAGGCAAGGCGGTCGAGTTCCAGCGTTGTGATGCCGGGATGCACCGCCTCCGTCACTTCGCGAATGATCCGTTGCAGCAGGTGTCCTGCGCGGCGCATTAGCGCGATCTCCGCGTCGCTCTTCAGGTAGAGCGCCTTTTCGGGAACCTGTTTCATCGCGGTCAGTAATTCTCCTCGATGATGCGGCTGATTTTCTTCGCCACGTCGTCCGTGCTTCCCGTCGCATCGATCGTGTAGAGCACGCCCTGTTCGCCGTAAATCCGCAGCACCGGCGCGCTCTGCTCGTGGTAGACGCGCAGACGCTCGCGTGTGGTTTCCGGATTGTCATCAACGCGCTTGGTCAGCGGGCCGGAGCACTCGTCGCACACGCCCGCCTGGCGCGTTGGCTTGAAGTAAATGTTGTACGTTGCCTTGCAGTCCGCACAGATTCGGCGCCCCGTCAGGCGGAGGATCAGCGTTTCCTCCGGCACGTGCAGGTTGATCACCGCGGGATGGCTGAGCGAGAATTCCTCGCACAGGTTTGCCAACTGCTCCACCTGCGGAGTCGTGCGCGGATAGCCATCGAACAGGAAACTGTCGGTCGTGTCGCGCAGCGGGCGGATGATCTCGCGAAGCATCTCCGTCACCAACTCATCGCTCACAAGCTCGCCGCGCTCGATCACCTCGCGCGCCTTCAATCCCACTGCGGTCTTGTTGCGAATGGCCGTGCGAAGCGCATCCCCCGTGGAGATGTGCGTAAGGGAATACTGCTTCACAACACGTTCTGATTGAGTTCCCTTTCCGGAGCCGGGGGGACCAAACAGGACAAGATTCACGGGTGGCTTCGCCTCCGGGAAATGCGCCGCGGCGCCTGCTGCGGGGGTTTAGGCTTTGCGTTCCTTCGCGGCCCAGCGGCGACCACCGCTCGCCTGCCGGCGTGAACGGAAGCCATCGTAGTGCCGCATCAGCATACGCGATTCAATCTGCTTCATTGTGTCCAGCACGACCGCCACCACGATGATCAATCCCGTGCCACCGGCGAAATCCGCCAGGGAGAAGGGAAGCTCGAAGCTGACCATGAGGAACTGCGGCAGAAGCGCGATCACACAAAGGAACACCGCACCAACCATCGTGATGCGCGTCATCACCTTGTCGATATAATCGGATGTCGGCTTGCCGGGGCGGTAGCCGGGAACAAACGCACCCACGCGGCGCAGGTTGTCCGCCACGTCCTGCGGCTTGAACACGATTGCCGTGTAGAAGAAGCAGAAGAAAATCAGGAGTAACACAAACAACACCGTGTGAAGATTGACCGCTTTCAGCAGCAGGAACGCCCCTTCATGCGTGAGGTTGAACGCGTTGTAGAGGTTGAAGCGCGACTGCATGCTGAACCATTCGGCAATGATGCCCTGATTCCCCTTCGCCCCGATCCATCCGAAGATGGTGCCGGGCAGCGTAAGGATCGCCGACGCGAAGATGACGGGCATGACGCCCGCCGTGTTGATCTTCAATGGAAGATAATTCGTCTGCGACGCGGCAAGGCGACGGCCCGCCACCTGCTTCGCGTGCTGGATCGGAATCTTGCGCGAACCCTCCTGCACCAAAACGATCACAACCGTCGCAAACACGCAGAGCGCCGCGACGATGGGGAACCAAATGGGACGGAATGCCTCCAAATCGGCGGCCACGATGCTTTGGTGGACGTACGTCGGATAGTGCGCCACGATGCCCATGGTGATCACCAGAGAGACACCGTTGCCGATACCCTTTTCAGTGATCTTCTCGCCAAGCCACATCAGGAACGTGGTGCCCGTGGTGACGGTGATCATCGTGATCAGCGTGAAGAGCACGGGATGATCCGCCATCATGGGAAGGATCAGGTTCCCTTCCGAGCGATTCTGCCCCAGAATCCACAGCGCAACACCGAAGCCCTGCACCGCCGCCAGAACAACCGTCCCGATGCGTGTCATCTGGTTGATCTTCTTGCGGCCCGCTTCGCCTTCGCGCGCGATCTTTTCAAGGCGGGGAATGACGACCATCATGAGTTGCAGGATGATCGATGCGGAGATGTAGGGCATAAGGCCCAGCGCCATCACCGTCATCTTCGAGAACGCGCCGCCCGTGAACATGTCCGCGACGCCGAAGAATCCGGCGCCCTGCCCGGCCTTTGAAAAGGACTCCTGCATCTTGTCGACGCTGATGAATGGGCAGGGAATGAACGACCCAATGCGATAAATCGCAACCATCGCAACCGTGAAAAGGATGCGATCCTTGAGGTCCTTCACTCTGAAGATGTCGAGAAACGCCTTGAGCATGGAAAACTATTCTGAGCCGCCGCTTTGGAATTCTGTATTAAAAAGAGCCGAAAGGCGGCCTGTCGGGCCGCCTTCCCCTCTGCGTCAGATTATTTCGTGCCCGACTTCTTCGGGGTCGCCTTCTTCTTTGCGCCCGCTTCCTTCTTCTTTGCTTCGGGCTTCGGCACGACTGAAAAGCTGCCGCCCGCCTTCTCGATCTTCTCCACTGCGGAGGCGCTGGCCTTGTGAGCCGTGATCTTCAGCGCCTTCGTCAGTTCCCCGTTGCCGAGAATCTTCACGTTGCCAACCTTGCCGATGAGGCCCGCCTTCTTCAGGCTTTCCGCATCAACGGTGGCGTTCTTGTCGAAGGACTTGTCCAGATCGCCCAGATTCACAACCTGATATTCCACACGGAAGGGATTCTTGAATCCCCCCTTGGGAAGGCGACGAACGAGGGGCATCTGGCAGCCTTCGAACACCGCATTGTAGCCCTTGCCGCGACCCGAACGGGCCTGCGAGCCCTTGTGTCCGTAGCCGGACGTCTTGCCGTGGCCGGAGCCTTCGCCGCGACCCACACGCTTGATCTTCTGCTGGCGACCGGGGTCGGCCGGAAGCTGAT
>JADZDZ010000266.1 GCA_020850785.1 Candidatus Sumerlaeota bacterium
AATTTTGCGCCCCGCGATCGTGGAAGTAAACAAGTTGCCGGGCGCGGAATCAGTGCGGCCTTTGATGGATTCATCCGTTGGAGGCGTGGAGGCTCTTTCCCCTGCGCACATTCCCACGCCGCCGGAAGAGCCACCGCATTCGGATGCGGTGATGGAAGTCCGCACGACGGGGAAGGAGGCGCCACCATCGGTGCCGCCGCGCCTGAAGGACACGCATTCCTCGCCGCTTGATCGGGCGCGGCGAATGCTTGAAACGAAGTTTGATGATACCGACGGTCAGGGCGTGAGCAAGTAGGCGGCGCGACATTCCTGCCGTGGTGGGTGTATATACGCCGGATTGATGGAAGTGGGTTGGTGGGTGGAGCCACCGGGAATATCATGAGTGCTTGAGAGATGCGTGGGCGGGACGCCCACGCCACAAAAGCAATGCAGCTTTGATGTGATACCGGCGGGAATGCACTATGGCATTTTTCAAAATGACGTGGCCATTTTGAGGGTTGATCGCGCTTTTTTCAGTGGCGCGGTCGTCCCGCCCGCGCAATCTCTGGTTGGCTACGAAATTTCGGAAAATGCTCTAAAATGCACCTGTCTCCCACGCCTTGATCCATTCGCGGGCGCGTTTTCCGATGATGGAGCTCATGTCATAGCCGCGGACGATGATTTTCTTTTCTTCGCCGATGACTTCGATGTAGTCCGTTGCGACATCGCGGCGGTACTGGCGCGTGATGTTCAGGGCGGGGATGAGGAGTGTATAGACAATCGCGCCGTCGGGTTGCTCGTCGCGGTTGATCAACTCAAAGTCGCTCCTATCCATGATGCTTCTTCCAAAGGGTCTTGATTTCGGCGATGCTGTACAATGTTCCTGCGGCGATGACGGGCAGGTGGCTCTGCATCGCTGCGTTGAACGCGGCGGGAAGGCTTTCATGCTCCTCGGCGTTCATGCCGTATTCCTGTGCCGATTGCGCGAGCGTTGCCGCGTCGGATCCGCGTGGCGGCGGCAGCGGATAGCAGAAAATTTTTTCCAGCTTGGTGGGCGCCATCGCCCTGCATAGTTCCTCAAGGAATGCGTGATGGTCCTTTTCCTTCTGCATTCCCCACAGAAGCACGACCCTTTCGCGCTGCAAGCGGGCGATTTCCGCGCCGAGGGCGGCGGCGCTTAGCGGGCAATGGGCGCCGTCGATGACCAGTGTTTCGTTTTCCGTGCGGTGAACCTCGAAGCGTCCCGGCCAATCGACGAGGCTCAGGCCCGCGAGCAGCTTCTTGCAGGTCGGCTGCCGGTCGAACTTCGCTGCCACCATCAGGGCTGCGGTGATGGCTGATTCAAGGTTGGTGAGCTGGAACTGGCCGTGGAGGGGGAGGAAGCTTTCGGCGCCGAGTTCCCAGGAATCGGTCATGCGGATCCATTGGCCATCGGTGAGCGTGGAGGTGAGCGTGACGGAGTTTTCCTCCCACGCCTTGATGAGGATGGAGCCGTTCCCCTCCGCTTCTTCCGCGATAATGGGGAGGACCTGCGCTTCGAATTGGGGGCTTTGCCGGGAAAGAATCACGGGGCGGCCCGGTTTGATGATGCCTGCCTTTTCGCGGGCGATTTTCTCAATGGTGTCGCCGAGGATCGCGGCGTGATCAATTCCCAGGGGGGTGATGACGCTGACGAAGGAGTTGACGACATTGGTGCAGTCTAGCCTTCCGCCCAGTCCTGTTTCCCACACGACAATTTGCGGGAGTGGATTTGTGCTTTCCGTGGCCATTTTCCTGGCGCGTTCGCCGAACTCCGCGAGCGCAAACGCCGTCAGCAGTTCAAAGACGGTGCGATAGGACTGCGCGTTTTCAATCGCGTGGCGATGTTCGCCGGGAAGCGATGCGATGAAGGCGTCCATCCGCCGTTCAAAATCGGGGAGGGAAAGCGGGACGCCATCAAAGCGAAAACGCTCCCCGTAGTGGGACAGGTGGGGGCTGGTGAAGGTGGCGACGGGGAAGCCCAGACCGCGCAGCAGGGCTTCCGTAAGCGCCGCCGTGGAGCCTTTCCCTTTCGTGCCCGCAATGTGGACGAAATACTGGCCCTGCTGCGGGTTGCCGATTTCAGACAGGAAGTGACGGAAATGGCTCAGGTTGTATTCTGCGCCATCGCGATTTCGCCCCAGCGGGGTCTTCTCCAGATCGGTGAGACGGTCCAGTATCATGACCGGAATTTCTTCGCGGAATCCCCTGAATGCCAGCCAAAAGCGGTTCGTTGCAGGCAATGGCAGAAATATCCTGCTGGACAGCCTCCCCGCTTGCTGCCAAAACATCCGAATTCTATGTAAGCGAAAATGCCCCGCGAGGGGCGAATGATGCGGAATTCTGTGATCAAGCACGGACCTGAAAGCGCCGGAAATGCTCCGAAGCCCGTTCCTCCCGCCCCGGCGTGGCTGCGGCAGGGGTTGAATGAGCCTGTTCCACAATGGGAGATTGCGGCCTCGCAGGGTGAGAGTCGCCAACTGACGCCGCTGCCGTCTCATCACACGCCGCTGCCTTCGCACCACACACCATTTCCCCAATCGCGGGACAGCGGTCAAAATGTGGCTCTGCCGCCGGGCGATCCGGGCATGGGGGAGCAGCAGGGATATGATCCCTATGCGGTGGGGGAACAGGACGCTTATCAGAACGATCAGTACTACGGTGGGGAGTTGCCCGATGGTCAGGGCTACGCACCTGCCGGCCCCGTGGATGATCAATACGGCCAAGGTTACTATGATCCCTCGATGGGGGGCATGGACCAGTATCCGGAGGCGCCACCGGATGATCCCTATGCGTCATCGTCGTTGGCGAATCAGCCGGTGCCGGAGGATTTGTCGCCGGAGGCGATGCCGACTCCGCTGGGAATTCGCGGTAGCCGCGCGAGCCGGATGCTTTATCTGGGGCACCTTCCCTACGAGTCGGGCAAGACACCGATCCCCGGCGCCGCGCAAGA
>JADZDZ010000267.1 GCA_020850785.1 Candidatus Sumerlaeota bacterium
GCAGTGCCGCCGTCAGGACGCTGTTGGGATCAACGCCATGGCGGTGGGCCAGCGTGACCGCCAGCCCCTCAACCCCCATCACATGACAAAAACGCTGCTGCGGCAACCGCTGCGCCAATTGTGAGCGCAGGCGACCGTGCAGCGACGGAACAGGGCGGTTAATGGCTGACAGCGTCCAAAGTCAAATCTTCCTCGGTTGCAACCATCCGCACTCACCCCGCCTTGATGCAAGAGGATTGTCGATGTTGGGGAAAAACAGGGTGCCGTAAATGGCGAATGGGGGACTGTCCTGACCCTACGGCACCAGCACTTGCGTCACCTGCTGGGATTCCTCCGCAGGTTCGGCGATTTCCGCAGGGGCGCGGCGTTCGTACTCCTCCTGCGTGAATGCGCGCCAGGTGGGCGGCTCAATCCAGTCATGCGTGTTGGGCTCCACGATGCGACTGGTGGACGGGTTGATTGCGGCCATCACGAAGCCCTTCGGCAGGCGCAGCGTTCCGATGGCCTGCTGCTCCGGCGTTTTCAATTCCCAGATGCGCTGCATGTAGTTCGCCCAGATCGGCCCTGCGGCCTTGCTGCCGGTGCGGTGCGGCGCCAGAAGGATGTTCTGGTCGAAGCCGATCCACACGACGACGACTTCGTAGGATGTGAAGCCCGCAAACCACGCATCACGGTTGTCATTCGTCGTGCACTATTTTCCCGGGATGCAGCGACGAATCGACAGTGGCGCCTCCTTTAGGAGTGACGCGCCCGTGCCGTGGGTCAGCACATTCATCATTCCCTGCTGTATATACGCATTCGCCTGGGGGCTCATCAGCATGTTCGCTTCCTGTTCGGGAATTCCGATCGCCTCCCGGTCATCCTGATTCCAAACACGCTCAATCATGCGGGGACCGCGCGCGACCCCACGATTGGCGATCGCCTGATAGGCCGCCGCCAGTTCCAGCGGCGTGACGGAGGTCGTGCCCAGCACCACGGGCCACTCAAGCGGAAGGTCCCACGCTTCATCACCCAAACGTTGGAAGCGCCGCACGTAATCCGTGGCCTCGCGCAGGCCGATCTGCTGCACCAACTTGATCGTTGGAATGTTCCGGCTCTTGATCAGTGCGGTTTCCAGCGCCGTGGAGCCGAAGAACCTGTTCTCAAAATTCCGCGGGGAATAGCCGTCCGCGAAGGTGATCTGACCATCGTAGACAACGGTGTTCGGCGTCAGCCCGTGCTCAAATCCGCAGGCGTAGAAGAAGGGCTTGAACGTGGAGCCCGCCTGCCGGTGCGCAAGGATCGCGCGATTGAAGAATCCATTGTTTTCGGGATCGTTGTATTCGCGTCCGCCGACGATGGCGCGCACGTCACCGTTGGTGGCATCGAGGCACACCAACGCTCCCTGCATGCGCTGGCGCGGAAGTAGCAACGCCTTGTAGACACCCCGCTGCGGATCAACATCGGTGACTTCGATGTCCACTCCTTCCCCAATGTTGATCGAATCCCCCCTGCGGAAATATCCTGCCGAGGCGTGGGGAATTTCCAAGTCCGCTCGCCAGCCCCCCGGCAATTTCACCACGAGCGATTTCTCGAAGATCGCCGCCACTTCCCCCATCCGCATTTGGTTCGGTGCCGGCGCGCGTTGGAAATCCTCCCCGGATTTTTCATCCGCCCAGCGTTCCTGGCGGCCGATGATCCATTCCTTTTCCTCCGCATCGAGCGACGCGCGGATCACCTCCTCCGCAATGCGCTGCATTTCCGGATCGATGGTCGTCTTGATGCGCCAGCCGGCAGTCTGCAACTTATCTCCGCCAAGCTGCGGATGGTCCGCCACCACGCGGCGCACCGCATCCACGAAATAGGGCGCTCGCGACTTCACGACTGCCGTGCGGTTTGTCACTATGTCCCGCGCGATCGCTTCATCGTACTGCGCAGTGTCCAGAAATCCGTGCTCCCACATTTTGGTCAACACCTGATCCCGGCGGCGCCGCGCGAAGTCCGGATTGTTGAGCGGTGAGAATTTTTCCGGCAACTGCGGAAGCCCCGCCAGTGTTGCGCATTCCTCCGCTGTCAGGTCCTTCGTGGACTTTGCGAAGAACGTCTTCGCCGCCGCCTCCACCCCGTAGGTTCCACTTCCCAGATAAATCTGGTTCAGATAAACTTCAAGAATCTGTTCCTTGGAATAACTGTGCTCCATCTGAAATGAAGCCAGCATTTCGATGAACTTGCGCGTGGAAGTCTTCTCGCTGCCGATGGCGGGGAGCAGGTTTCGCGCAGTCTGCTGCGTGATGGTGGATGCCCCCTGGGAACTTTTCCCGCGCACCAAATTCACGAAGGCGGCGCGCATCACACCCCTTGGATCGACACCCAGATGCTCGTAGACCCGTTCGTCCTCGATCGAAACAAAGGCTTCCGGCAGCAACGGGGTCATCTGGCGAATGGGGACCACGATGCGCCGCTGTTCAAAGAGCGCGGCGAACGGTGCGCCATCCTTGTCCTGCAGCGTTGTCGTTTCCGGCGGGTTGTAGTTGCTGAATTCATCAATCGTCGGAGCCCGCTCCAACCAGGCGCGAAGCGCACCGAGCGCACCGCCCCCCGCAGCGATGGGAATCAGAATCAGCGCGCAGCCAAGGTACATCCAAGCGTGAAGCGCAACACCGCGCAGGCGCTGCAACGATGGCGATGGTTCCGCAGCCGGTGCAGTCGCCACGGGGTCTTTTCTTCTTTTGAACGCGCCCATCGAATCCCTGCCGTCAAAGTGCAATTGGGGCGACCGATAACGCTCCGCGATTTACCATGGCAAGAAACATTCGGGGCTTGAGCCGGTGAAGGCCCCCCGCGCAACCACTTCCCCATGGCAAAAGATGAAACAATGGCGAAACCGCGCGGTGTGGCGGCATGGCTGCGGGCGAATTGGTGGCCGTTCGCCCTCATTGCCTCGGTGCTGCCACTCCTCATGATGCGCGCCAGTTGGGCTTATACGCTCTGGGGGGACGAAACATACACGCTGCTGGTCTCGGAACTTCCCCTGCGGACCATGCTCAAGTTCACGGCCTACGATGCCATGCCGCCGTTCTACTATGCCTTGATGCATGTGTGGTTGAAGGTGGGGCGCGCGTTCGGCCTGGAGGGGCTGCTCTGGGCGCGGGCGATCACACTGATGGGGTGGATCGCCACGGTGATGATCGGATGGTTCGGGTCGAAGCCACTGATCGGTAGGGACGGCGCCGCGC
>JADZDZ010000268.1 GCA_020850785.1 Candidatus Sumerlaeota bacterium
AGCGGCACCTTCGGCCAGATGGCGGCGCTGTTGATGAGGATGGAGACGGGGCCAAAGATTTCCGCCGCACGGTCGCAGGCGGTTTTGATGGCGGTGATGTCGCGCTGATCGGCCTGAATGACGGCGGCCGCACCGCCGAGCGACTCAATTTCCGAGGCGGTTTCGCGTCCCTCGGCCTGAGAGTGATTGACGTGGACGATGATGCGCGCGCCGGCGCGGGCAAGCTCCAGTGCGATGGCCCTGCCGATGCGCTTTCCGGCGCCGGTGACGAGCGCCACTTCCCCCGCGAGCGTTTGGGTGGAATCTGCTGGCGTCATGAAGTCTGCTCCGATTTGCGAACTATTGCCTTGCCAGTTTTCCGCATCTTCCCACCGTGGGGAAAGCCCTGAACGCACAGGCCATGGAGATTCCGATGAATTCGAGACCGTCGCGAGCGATGGGCCCCGCCGCAGTGGGTGGTGCGATCGCCGGTTGTCTGGATTCCTGCGCGCAGGCGCGGGCGTTGGTGGATGCCTTGACGCCGGAGCAGTACGTCCATGCGGAACCGGGGCACTCCTCCATCGGCGCGCACATGCGCCATTGCATGGATCACTTTCTTTGTTTCCTTCGCGGATTGGATGCGGGGGAGATCAACTACGATGCGCGCGACCGCGATGAGGCGCTGGAGAACAGCCGGGAGGTTTTTCAGAGAGTTGTGAGTGATGTTTGCGAGGCGCTGTCGGCGCTGGATGGCGCGAATCTTTCGCGGCCGCTTGTGATGAGGCAGATTCCGGCGCCGGGGTTTGAGCCGGTGTTCGCGAACTCCACGATTGATCGCGAATTGCTTTTTCTGATGAGCCATTGCATCCACCATGTGGCGATTGCGAAGGTGCTGGCGCGCGCGTGGGGCATCACGATGCCCGCGAATCTTGGCGTCGCGTACTCCACGGTGGCGTGGAAGAATTCCACGGAGGACAACAACGCATCGAGCTGAGGCCGTTGCATGATGCTCAATGCTTGATCATCTTCTCGAAATTGTGGGGACGCTGGCAGACGATCCTGTGAAGCAGGCGGCGCTGGCGGGATTCTGCACGTTTATTCTGGAGGACCCGACGACCATCGGATGCGGGCTGCTGGTGGCAGACCACAAGATGGCTTTCGGCACGGCGCTGGTGGGCCTGACGACGGGGATCACCATCGGCGATCTTGGCCTGTTCATCATCGGACGCCTTTTCGGCCCGTTCATAGAACGCAGGAAGTGGATTTCCAAGGCGCGGTTGGAGCAGGCGCGTTCCGTCATTGATGACAACCTGTTCGTGGCGGTGCTGCTGTCGCGGTTCCTGCCGGGAACACGCATTCCGACCTACGTGGGCGCGGGAATGGTGCGTGCGTCGGTGCTGAAGTTCCTGCTGGCAACGCTGGCGGCGTCGCTGCTGTGGACGGTGATCCTGCTGTATTTGGTTTCGCGCATCGGCGAGGCGGTGCTTCCGCTGCTGGGTGACATGAAGTGGGGCATCGTGCTCACGATCGTGTTGTGTGTTCTCGTCTATGCATATATACGAAGGCGGCGGCGAAGGACGACGGATCGCATGGATGATGAGAACGTCGTGTCGGTCTTTGAGTTCTGGCATCCGGCGCTGTTCTACATTCCCGTGGCGTTCCATTATGCGTGGCTGGCGATCCGCTTCAGGAGCATCAGCCTGCCGTCGCTTGCGAATCCTTCGATTTATTCCGGGGGCATCTGCCGTGAATCGAAGTCCGAAATCCTCGCGATGATCCCCGCGAATCACCGCGACAAGGTTCCTCCGTTCCTGACGCACCGGAAGGATGGTGACGAATCGTTCGAGGCGCTCTTGGAGAGGATGAAACAGACGGGGCTTGCATTTCCCGTGGTTGCGAAGCCGGACATCGGCCAGCGCGGCGCGGGCGTTCAGCGCATTCCCGATGCGGCGGCGCTGCGGAAATACATCACGGATTTTCCCGGCGGCATTCCCATCGTGATTCAGGAATTGATCACGATGCCCCACGAGGCGGGCGTGCTGTACTATCGAAGGCCGGGGGAGGAAACGGGTCACATTATGTCGCTCACGCTGAAGGAATTGCCCTGCGTGACGGGCGACGGTGAGCGAACGCTGCGGCAGTTGATCATGGCGGAACGGCGCGCCAGCATCGTGGCACCGATGTACTTCCGCAGGCACACCGATGCGCTGGACAAGGTGCTTTCCAAGGGGGAGGTGTTCCCGCTGGTGTTCACGGGAAACCACTGTCAGGGAGCGGTGTTTCGCGATGGCACGCCGCTGGTAACGACGGCGCTGCGCGATGCGTTCGCGGCGATTTCGGACTCCATGCCGGAGTTCTACTTTGGCCGCTTTGACGTGAAGTATCAGGACTTGGAATCATTCCTGCGCGGGGAGAATTTTCGCGTGGTGGAAATCAACGGGGCTTCTGCGGAGGCAACGCACATCTGGGACGCGAAGACGAAGCTCACGGACGCCTACCGGGTGTTGTTTCACCAGTTCGAGATTCTTTTCCTGATTGGCGACGAGAACCGGCGGCGCGGCTTCAAGCCGATAGGCGGGATGGCGATCCTGAAGGATTTTCTCCAATATCGCAGGACGGCGAGGAACTATCCCGCCAGCAGTTAACGTTGAATCTCTGTCATCATCCGTTCAGCAGAATGATTCGCGATTTTGGCTTCGCTTCAAAACCCTTCTTGATGAAGGCGACGCTGGCGAAGCTGACGAGGCAGTTCTTGTCGGTGGAGTTCGCCTGATTGTATTTGAGAACTTTCACCGCGGCCCTGTCGCGCATGGCATCAAGGACGCAGTAGATGGTTCCGATGCTGCACACCTTGAATTCGTTCAGTTGCTCGCGATAGACGTCGAAAAATTTGTCCGGATCGCCGGATTCGATGGCTGCCAGCGCGGCCTGATCATGCGCTTCGATCTCCTTCGTGCGCGCCTCGTCGTTGGGCTGTTCGTCGCCAAATTCCGGCCCGCAGTGTGAAAAATCCACGCCGCCAATGAGGGCAACTTCATCGCCGCGTTTGTCGAGCACGTCGCGCAGGGCCTTGCTGAAGCGCGCGATTTCCTCATCCTGGGCGACGGGCGAGCCGGGCGTTTCCAGCAGGTCGTCGAATGATCCCACCAAAATCGGGACAATTTTGATGGGCGTGTCCGCGAAGATTTGCTTCAGGTAAATGGCCTGCAATTCGATCGTGTGCTCATCCGCATGAACGTATTCCTCGCGGAAGAAGTCGTCGCCGTAGGCCGCCGCGATTTCGTCCACAAGGGCGCGATCTGTTTCGACGATGCCAAAGGGAGTGTCGAAGTCCTTCCGCGTGCCGATGAAGCGATTCTGCGTCTGGCGATGGTTCGTGCCGAGGATGATGAAGGTGCGCGCGCCATTGCCGTACTCCTTCAGCGCGCGATAGGCCCATGCGTAAATTTCGCCGCCACGTTGATAGTCAATGTGCGGGGAGAGGATCGCGGTGACGCCGCCGGCGGGAAGGTCCATCGTTTCCGGCGGTGAAATGGAACTCATGCGATGGCGGCGGAATTCATCGCCAAGCTGCTTGAGCATCGCGAGGCGATCCGCGCCCTGCGCCTGCATGACCCGATGGGGGCGCGTGGGGGAGTTCATGAAGTCCTCGTACTTCTTGATGAGGGCCGCGCGAAATTTTTCCGACTGAAGCAACAGCGCGTCATCCAACTGCTTGGTCATGCTTTCAAACATTCCCGCAGGAATGATCTGGCCGCTGCTCATGGTGGCCTTCTGGGCCATTTCGCCGAGCGTCGTGTGGCCGTCGGCCATCTGGAAGAAAAAGAGCAGGAGCGGATCGGGAACGAGCAGCGCCGCGCCTTCGATAACGCCGGCGGGATCGCGCACGAGGATCATGTTCTGGCCCTGCACGCGAACGGGCATCATTTCGACGGCGCGCAGCGCGGGTTTGTCGAGCGGATAGACGGGAATGTTGTCGAACAAGTGGGAGTTTTCCCTCGGCGGAAATTTCTTCATGTGAATGGCGCGGGTCCCTGCTCGCAAGAGAAACAAATTGCGAAGGACGTCGCCGAGGCGCTTGCGGCCCGTGGCAAATATCATAGAGTGAAAGCCATCATGCCGGTTCATTTTCTGGTTGGACCATCGGGCGCGGGAAAAACGCATCGCTGTCGTAGCGAGATCACGGTCGCCTGCGCCGCCGATCCTCTCGGTGCGCCGATCATTTATCTGGTGCCGGAGCAGGCTTCGTACGAGGCGGAGCACACGCTGCTGGAGGGCGGGGAACTGCGCGGATACACGCGGGCGCAGGTGCTGAGCTTTTCGCGGCTGGGTGAATTCGTGTTCGCGCAGGTGCCGGCCCCGCAGCGGCCACGGTTGACGCGGGCGCATCGCGATGTGCTGACGACGCTGCTGGTGGCGAAGGCGAAGGCGGGGGGCGAGGGGACGCTGGCGGGGGTGGAGGGGCTGGAGGAGGCGCTGGCGGACTTCATCTCCGAAACAAGGCAGCACGCGCTGAGTGTGGAGAATCTGCGCGAGGCGGCGAATGCCATCGCGCGGCGGCAGGCCAGGGACGATGAGTATCCTCCCGCGTTGCTGGCGGAAAAACTGGGCAACCTTGTGCGACTGCTGGAGGAGTATGAGGCGATCGTTGCGGATCGCTTCGAGGACCCGCAGGACACGCTGCGGAGTCTGGCGGATTTGATCGTGCAGACGGAATTGCTGCAGGGCGCGGAACTCTATGTGGATGGTTTCATCGCGTTCACGCCGGTGGAGGAGCAGTTGCTGGTGGCGCTGGCGCGGAAGTGCGCGCGGGTGACGATCACGATGTTGGGAGAGCGCGCGGGCATGGAGGAAGTGGAACCGCGCGCGGCCGTGTTCTCTTCTGTGCGGGAGCGAATCGAGCGCCTCTGGCGGGCGCTGAGCGAAAACGGTGTCGAGCCAATCAGCGCGGAGTTGATCCAACGGGGGAGCGGCGGCCGTTTTGCAAGCGATTCGCTGACGCTGTTGGAGAAGAGCTTCCTATCCTCCGATGATTCGGAGACGACGGCGGTTGCCGATATTGAAATGTGGACTGCGGAGACGACGCGCGACGAGGCGCGACTGGCCGCGGAATTTGCATTGCAGGCCATCCTGAGGCGGGGTTTCGCGCCAGGAGAAATCGCAATCCTGTCCCGCGATCTGGAGAGCTACGCGCAGCCGCTCTCGGAAATGCTGGTGGCGTTGAAGATTCCCTTCTTCATCGATCGCGCAGAGCCGCTGGAAAATCATCCGCTGATCACCGGAGTGCAGGCACTGATTCGCTGCGCGCTGTACCCCGCGCAGGCGGACTCGCGGATTGCGCTGGCGAAATCAGGATTGCTGCGGGTTGAACGCCGGCACGTTGACCTGCTGGAAAATCACATCGTCCAGTACCCGAAGTCGCTGCGCGAATGGCATTCGGAGGATCCATGGAAGCCGCCACCGTCGCGCGTGGCACCCGATGATGGCGAGGCTGGCGGTGAGGACATGGCACCGCTGCCGCCAGCGATTGATGCAACGCGCCGTGTGATTCTGCGCGTGGTGCGTTCTTTCACGGACAGGCTTCATGCGCAGTCGATGACGCGCGGGAAGCTGCGGCACTTCGTCCATGCGCTGTGTCAGACGATCGACGAGGTTGTGCGCGAGCGCGGCCTTGACGAGCACGAGGAAAAAATCCTTTCCCGCATCGGAGAATTGTTCGCGGCGGCTGCGGAAGCGGCAGGCGATGAGGAAATCGAATGGACGACAGCCGGTGATCTGGCGCTGGCGTCGTTGCAGCAGATGTCGCTGCCGCGCATTCCGCCGATGCTGGATCAGCTTTTCGTGGGGCAGGTGGATCGATCGCGCTACCCGCGGCTGAAGCTGGTGATCGTGATGGGAATGAGCGAGGGTGTTTTTCCGCGGGTGGCGACCAACCGGACGCTGCTGAATGACAGCGAACGCGACATGATGGAGGAGATGGGTTTCAGGCTGCAGCCGAGCGCGCGAAGGCAGTTCGACCGCGAGGGGTTGTTCGCCTACCGCACGCTGACGGCGGCGTCGCACGCGCTGATTCTGCTGCGTTCGCGCACGGATTCATCGGGGGGTGCGCTGGAAGTTTCGCCCTACTGGCGCGATGTACGGCAACGTTTCCCCGGCATCGTTCCGCGCGAAGCGGAGCCGTTTGACGCGGCGTCGCGTGCCTGGCGTCCGCGCGAATTGGAAGCTTCGATCCTTCGGAATCTGGATGAGACGCATCGTGCGCCGCGTGATCCGTCGGATGCGGATCGGAAGGTGATTGCGCAGCGCGTTGTTGAGTGCGACGCGGTGCGTGCTGCGGCGGCGATGCGAAATGTGGCGGTGCTGCCGGCGGCGGCGCTGGGGGGATTCATGAATCATCGGCTGATTGCGAGCGCCAGCCGCCTTGAATCGTTCGCGCGTTGTCCGTTCCAGCACTATGTGCGCTCGCTGCTGCGGCCGCAGGAAATCGCTGCGCCGAATTTTCAGCGCACGGATGCGGGCATGTATGCACACGCGGTGCTGCGAAATGTGACGCGTCTGCTGCGCGCAAGGAAGCTTTTTTCCGCGGAACTCAGCGCGGATGAACTGGAGGCGGTCTATCGACAGGCACGCGAGAAGCCCTACAGCCACCTGCTTCAAACAGGCATTCTTTCCAGTGAATCGGAGAAGCTGGTCTTCGAGAACGTTGACGGATTTGTGCGCGGACTTGTGACGTGGTTGAAGGAATCCTTCGGGCAGATTCCCTATCGACCCGTTGCGGAGGAGATCAGCCTGACGGAGGGGGAGAGCATTGGCCTTCGCCCCTACACGCCGGCGCCACCTGCGAGCGGATGGACCTACGAGATTCGCGGGCAGATTGACCGCGTGGATGAAAGCTGCCGCGCCACCGGCGAGTACATGGTGGTGGACTACAAATTGAAGGAGATGAGTTTCGATTACACGAAGTGGAATGGTGGCGACAACCTGCAGCTTCCGCTGTATTTGCTGGCGCTTCGCGATTCTGCGGAGGGAAGGCGGGTTGCTGGCGGATTGTATTTGAACATCGTTTCAAAGTCCGATTCCGATGAGGTCACTGAAAAGTCCCACAAATACCGGGGGATTTTTCGCGCATCGGCGCTGCGGGAGATTCATGAAAAACCTGTGTGGAGCAGGATGACGCCAATCGAAGGCGCCCAAGGTGATCCGGACGAAATGCCGCGCAACTGGGGCACCGCGATCAGCGATGCGGAATTCGATGCGCTGCTTGATCGCACGGCTTCGATGGTGGAGAGGGCGGGCTGCGCCATCGCATCGGGGGATATTGCGGTGGCTCCATCGCGCTACGGCACGGAGACGGCCTGCAACCATTGCAGCTACCGGCCGGTGTGCATGATCGACTTTCGCATCAACACGGCGCGCGTGAAGGAGACGCTGGGGCGCGCGGAGGTGCTTCGGTCACTGGGGGGAACGTCATGAGGAAATTCACCGCAGCGCAGCAGCTCAGCATTGGGACGACGGATCGCAACCTTCTCGTTTCCGCGGGCGCGGGCGCCGGCAAGACGGCGACGCTGGTGGAGCGAATTTTCCAGCTCCTCGTTGCGAGGCCACACCGTTGCTCGCTGGATGAACTGTTGGTGGTGACATTCTCACGCGCTGCTGCGCAGGAGATGCGTTCGCGCCTTGTGGAGCGGATTCATCACGCGATGGGGGAGATGGGCAATGACCAGAACATGCGGGATCACCACGCGCGGCAACTTCTGATTCTGCCGCGCGCGGCGATCTCCACCATCCACTCCTTCTGCCTTTCCGTCATCACAAGTCATCCGGACAAGGCGGGGCTGGCGCCGGGGTTCGACCTGATGTCGGAAGAGGAGGAGCGTTTGTTTCGCGCCGATTTTCTGCAGGAGAAAATCGAGGACGCGCTCGCATCGAAGGAGGGAGGCGCGCGCATTCGCTCGCTGATAGCGAATTTCGACGCGCTGAGTGGCGTGGAACGGCTGCTGCAGCACATCATCAGTTTCCACGGGTTCCTCTCGTCGCTGCCAAACCCGGAAAAATTCTGCGGCAATGTGATGCGGATGATGACACCGACGGCGGAAGGGAACCCGCCGCCGGAAGCGATGGCATTGGTGGAGGACTACCTGCTGCGGCGGTTGCGGGCGCTGGAATCGCTGCTGGCTCCGGCACTCCGCCACGACAGCGGACGGCTGCATCCGTCCCTGCAGGAGCAGTACGCGCATATTCGTTCGCTGTATTTGCGCGTGCAGGATGCGCTGCGATCGGGAGCACCCGGAAGGCAACTGGATCAACTGGTGCAGGCGATGCCTTTCCCGCGCCAGAAGCCGGTGAAGAATGGGACGGAGGAGGACGAAAAATTCAAGGCACTGCGCGGAAAGTTGCAGGACGATTGCGACGGAATTTGCGAAGTGCTGCAGGGATTTTTGCCGGCAAGTTTGCGGGAGGATTTCTTTTCGTCGCGGACGACAACGGATTATTTCGTGAAGGAACTGGGGTTGCAGTGGCATCGGGACCTGTTCGCGCGTCACGTTCAGGAGCGCAGATTGACGTTCGCGCATCTGGAGCGGTTGGCGCAGACGATTCTGGTGGACGACAACCTTCAGCCGACGCCGGTGGCGCTCGCCTACCAGCGCGCCTTTCGCCATGTGTTGGTGGATGAATTTCAGGATGTGAACGAGCTTCAGAATATCATCCTGCGAAGCGTGTCGCGGCAAGCGGACGGCGAGCGTGGTGGGAATCTTTTCGCGGTGGGTGACGTGAAACAGAGCATCTATGAATTTCGTCAGGCGGATTCATCGCTGTTCCTTTCGCGGTATGAAGCCTCGGCACCGATGAAAGCGGGGATCGCCGCAGGAGCGGATGCACGCATCAATCTGCGGGAAAATTTTCGTTCCCATCCCGCGTTGTTGAATGAATTGAACGGGATTTTCCGCCTTCTGTTCACGAAGGAATCGGTGGGGTTGGACTACGACGATGATCAGGCGTTTGTTTCGGGACGGCCAGATACTGCAAGGCCGCGCGCCGCGCGATTTGCCTTCGAGTTGCTTCCGAGTTGGCCGGTGATCAACGGCGAGCCGTGGGATGATGACATTTCGGCGGAGGCGGTGCACGTTGCGGACCTGATCGCGAGCATCGGCCCGCCGTGGAAGGACGTGTGCATTTTGCTGCGGTCCACTGTTGGCAGTGTCGGCGACTTGATGGAGGCACTGCGCCGGCGCGGGATTCCCTACTATTCGGATGCGCGCGCGGGCTTCCTGACGGCAGTGGAGGTGATTGAATTCCAGTCGATCCTGAAGGCGATCAACAATCCCTTCGATGAAATCGCGCTGCTGGGAATGCTGAGGGGGCCGGCGGAGCGCTGGAGCGAGGAGGAGTTGTTGCAGCTTCGCGCGGTGGATCGCAGTGCGTTCTTCATCGACAATCTGGAGCGGATCGCATGCGACGCGTCGCATTCCCTGAGTGCAAAGGCGAACCATGCGCTCGCTGATTTGAAGCGGTGGCAGGACCTTTCGACGCGGCTGCCGATGCACGAGCTTTTCACGCGGATATTCGACGACCTGCATCTGCTTGATCAGGCGTGCGTGCGTCCCGGTGGCGATCAGCGGCGGCTGAACTTGCTGCAAATGCTGGAGCACGCGCGGCAGTTCGATTCCTTCCT